>NZ_JAYMEE010000060.1:0-76980 GCF_037029245.1 Mesoflavibacter sp. CH_XMU1422-2
CCTTACAATGGTGAACATAGAAGTACTCTAGCAATAAATAATTAATATTTTACTTGTTTATTGCCTCAGTTCTTTGTTGTGCAAAGTTTTTATTTGATATATTTGCTTGTATAATAAGTATATAATAATTTTTTAATGCAATTACTTCATACAATTGAAGATGTTCATAAAGTTTTTGACACTCAAGGAAGTAGTCCGCTACTTGTAACTTGCGATGATTTCAGAGATTGGGTATGTAAGTATGATAGGTTTCCTAAATATTTGTTTAACGAGTTGATAGCATCTGAATTTGCTAAAATATGGGGAATTAAAACACCCGAAACTTGTTTTATTAATGTTAAAAGAGAACATATTCCAAATGATAAATTTCCGCAATTACAGTTAGGTTGGTTTGAAAAGGAATGTTTTGGGTCTTTATATCTAGAAACTTCTAAAGAATTAGACCACACTATGGTGTCAATGTTTCAGGAAAAATCTTTTAGAGATAAAATATCTGATAAGGCTGATTTTTTAAAAATAGCACTGTTTGATATTTGGACAGCAAATGAAGATAGGAATTATAATAACTTTAATTTACTATTATATGTTTCTCCTGAGAAAATAAATTTTTTTTATGCAATTGACCACGTAAACATTTTTAATTCAACTTTTCTTGATTATGGAATAGCAGAATTGACAGAGGATGATTCAATAATTAAAACAGATATAGCAAAAATTTTATTTGGAAAAGACAGGAAATTAACAGACATTGTGGATAACTTGGTTGAAATGTTATACATTTGCACCAAAGAATGTGAAAATAAATTAGACAATATTTTAGGTTTAGTACCAGACTCTTGGAATATTGATAAAGTCTTAATTAAAAAAAGAATTATTAATAATTTATTTTCTGATGATTGGAAAAATCAATGTGAATCTAACTTTAGAGAGTTTATACAATCTTTTGTAGCTAATTAAAATGAAAACTATTTATTCAATACTTTACGTTAATTTGAATACTACTCTTAATGAAAGAGTTAGTATAGGCGTTCTTGTGTCTGATGGTTCGAAAAATTATTTTAAATTCTCTTCAGATAAGCTTTCAGCTTTTAAAGGGATTTTAAATAATGAAAGATACGGTTTAGTTAAAAGTTATTTAAAATCAATTGATAAAGAGATTGTTTCTGATAATATAGTTGATTCTGATAAATTATTTATCAAAAGAGATTTTAAGAGCGATTGGATTAATGAGAGTTATTTAGTTTATCTTTCAAGATATTCAAATAATATTATTCAGTTTTCTGAACCAAAAACCATTGATGTAGATTTAAATGATAACACATTTAAAAGAATTTTTGAGAAATATATTTTTAAGTTTTCTGAAGACGCAAATGTTCAACCTGAATTTAATGTTCATTCTATAGTCAAAAAGCAATTATTTCCTAAAATTCAAAAGAGGGTTAACATTGAAAAGACATTGACCTCTGATGATTTTGAAAATTTATTTGCACCAATAGATATAGATTTTATAGGTGTTAATGGAATACCTGTAGCTGGTCAAACAATAGATTTTGAAAAAAGTCATTATTATCTTGAAAATGATGTTACTAGATTTGTGTCTTTAACAAAAGCTATAGAATTAGAAGGTGACTCTAGAGGAAAATATTTTGTTTTAGGAAGAGAACCTCAAAAGAGAGTAAACAAAAATCATTTGCTATGGGAACATATTAGAGATACCGAATTTCTTGAGTTTGTCGATATTAGCGAAGTTGGCATTATTGAAGATTACATTCAAAAAAATAATGTCAGACCTTTTTTTGATTAAAATTAGATACTATTATATCAGAATTCTTTATTTTACTTCTTTTTAGAATTTCTGATTGATTTTATTTCCTGAATTTTTCAAACTTACCGTAATTTCAAATTTTGCACAACTATTGTTAAACGAAGTTAGAATAAAAATTCGACAAAGTCAATTTACATCATTTGTAAAACAACCAACAAAATCCCAATCAAAGCAGGTAAAGCTTGTACAAAAAATATCTTTTTAGAAGCGGTTATTGCACCATAAATACCAGCAACAGCAACGCAACCTAAAAAGAATAATGCAATGTTAGATTGCCACGTTGGGTTAGTGATAAAAAACGTCCAAATTAATCCAGCAGATAAAAAACCATTATACAATCCTTGGTTTGCTGCCAATGCTTTGGTTGGTGTAAATAAATCTTTAGGAAACTGCTTAAAAATTTTTGGTCCTTTGGTTTCCCAAGCAAACATTTCAAAATATAAAAAATAGAGGTGAAGCAAGGCTACTATGGCTATGATGATGTTGGTTAGTATATTCATGATTTTAATTTTTAAATACTTTATCCAAAAACGCCTTAATACTATCTTGACTGCTTTTAATTAATTGTTGTCTGGCGATTTCTTTGTCTTTTGGTAGTTTATCTTGAGAGAGTTTAAACTTGCCTTCCCAAGTTTTAATATCTATTTCAAACAGTTTAATATAATCTAAATTTTTATCTAATCTTGGGTTGTCAGGCTCTAAAACGTATTTGTGTTCTGGCGCTTCTAAAAACTCGGTCATCGTAATTAAAGACTGTTTTAAAGCAGCTTTGTCTTCAATTCTGGTAACAGTTCCGGTAAGGTGTACTTTAATATAATTCCACGTTGGTAATTGTGTTGTGGTATAAATACTTGGCGAAATGTAACATTGCGGACCAGAAAATATTATGGTTACTTCATTTTCATGCTGAAGCAAGTCCGTTTGCGGATTATAAATATCAATATGACCAATAAGTTTACCATCGGTTTCGCGATATATTAATGGCAAATGTGTTATCAAAGGTTGATTATCTTTTACCGAAATTAATGTGGCTAACGGATATGCTTTTATGACTTCAATATGATGAAGCTGGTCATTATCTTGATGTTTTTTTGGAGGATACACTTTTTAAGTTTGAAAGTATTTAAAGTTTTATTTTGTCACACTGAGCTTGTCGAAGTGTTTTTAAGCTTTGACAAGCATAGTGTAGTCAAATTGATAGCAGAGCATAGTCAAAACTACACACCAAATTGTCTAAAATGATGGTCTAAATGTTTGTAAGCACTTTTTCCCCATTGGTCTGCTGTAAACGTACCAAAAACTGGATGTTTCTTTTTAGGTTCAAAATAGTCTTTAGATGTACTCATTGTTTCAATTTTAGACTTTAATTTATCTTTTTCGGTGCTAAAAGCTTCAGTGTTAACTATAATAAATTCTTTAGCGGTTGGTAAACCTTCTTTCCAAGGTTTATCGTTGTAAAGGCTTGGCGCAACAAGTTTCATCATCATACCCATTAAAAAATTAGGTTTTTTAATAGTGCTTTCGCCTAGAGCTAATTCAATAGGTTTTGTACAATGTACCAGCATTTGATTCACGTTCATTTTTCCCCATTTAGCAGACGATTCAGCATCAAGATTTTCTAAACGGTTTAATAGTTCAGCTTTAGCTTCGGTTTCAAAAATAGATTTCATATTTAGATAATTAGTTGGTTTTTTGGAGTTTAAAAATTACAAAATATTGTGTAGTTTTATCAAATGTCTGAAAAAAAGCTATCTTTTTCAATAAAAAACTGGTCGGAAGATGATCAACCACGCGAAAAGCTTCTAAAAAAAGGAAAAGCAGCCTTAAGTGACGCCGAATTAGTCGCCATTTTAATTGGGTCTGGAAACCGAGAGGAAAGCGCTGTAGATTTGTGTAAACGCATCTTATCTAGCGTAGACAATAATTTAAACCAGTTAGGAAAATTAAACATTAAGCAATTAATGCAATTTAAAGGCATTGGCGAAGCTAAAGCCATAAGTATTGCTGCTGCATTAGAGTTAGGACGACGCAGGCGTGCAGAAGAAGCTTTGCAGCAATTTAAAATTACGTCAAGCAAATCGGTTTTTGAGTTAATGCAACCCATGATTGGTGAGTTGCCACATGAAGAATTTTGGATTATTTATCTTAATAATTCTAATAAAGTTATTGATAAATTACAGCTTAGTAAAGGCGGAATTACAGGTACTTTAGTAGATACGCGTTTGGTCTTAAAACAAGCGCTACAAGTTGGTGCAGTAGCTATCATTATGGCGCATAATCATCCTTCCGGAACATTAAAACCAAGTCAAGCCGATAAAGATATTACTCAAAAATTAAAGGTTGCAGCCCAAAGTTTGGATATAAGAGTTTTGGATCATTTGATAATTACAGAACGGGCATATTTTAGTTTTGCAGACGAAGCTTTGCTGTAAATTGATGACAATTTCTTTAAAACTGATGTTAAAATAATGCTTTTTTAAATCAGGAATTTGGTACTTTTAAACCTTATAATTTCAATCGTTAATGTTACTAGTTTACACACACAAAATTACGCCACGTGTTAAATACACTTTTAAACAAGTGTGTACTAGAATACTTGGGATTCCTGTAGAATTTACAACAACTATAGAAGATTTTATTGCTCACGATAGCCTTAAAATATCTTATGCAAAACAACCTTTAAGTAACGAGGTTTTTATTAGATCCAACGATTTGTTATTTGAGCAAGGTTTATCAGATATAGATATTAATATTTATGATTGGGAAGAGACTAAATGCTTTTTTCCTGCAGGAGATAAAAGCGCTTTGCCCTACGATATTTTTGCGGCAACATTTTATTTAATTAGTAGATATGAAGAGTATTTACCACACGTAAAGGACAATTATGGTCGTTTTCCTGCTGAAGAAAGTTTAGCTTATAATAATCAATTTTTAACGCAACCAGTAGTAGATATTTGGGCATATAAGTTTAAAACTATATTAAAAGAACAATTTCCTAATTATATATTTCCTGATAAAAAATATACAGTAACACCAGTTATAGATGTACCTATAGCTTATAGGTATAAATTGGTAGGAGTAATGCGTACATTTGGCGGAACCTTTAAAGATTTTTTTGCATTTAGATTTAAAGATGTTTATGAGCGTTTAGGCGTTTTACTAGGCGCAAGAAAAGATCCTTATGACACGTATAAATACATCATTAACCGCCAGAAAAAACGAAATTTTAAATTTATGTTTTTCTTTTTGGTTGGCGATTTTTCTACCTACGATAAAAACATAAATAGTCAAAAGCAAAAGTTTGTGTCTTTAATTAAGCATGTAGCAGATTATTGTCAGGTTGGTATAAAATCTTCCTTTTTCGCTCTTAATGATATTGAATTGTTAAAGATTGAAAAGAGTAGAATGGAAGCTATCATTAATACAAATATAGCAGGTTCTAGACATTCTTTTTCTAAAGTAAATTTACCAGAATCTTATCGTAATTTAGTCGAATTAGAAATACCTGAAGATTATACAATGGGCTACGTTAATCATTTAGGCTTTAGAGCAGGAACTTGTACACCATTTTTGTTTTATGATTTAGATTACGAGGTCCAAACACCACTAAAAATAGTACCATATCATGCTTTAGATTTTGCATTTTTAAAGTATAATTCGTTATTAGACAAACAAGAAGCTTTAGATAAATTAATTAAACAAGTTAAAGCTGTAAACGGTAATTTTGTACCTGTTTTTCATAATTATACATTTAGTAATATACCACGTTGGCAACATTTTAAAACACTATTTAATACAATTTTAGACTCAGTAGATGAACAATAATATAGAGCATATTTTTTTTGATTTAGATCACACACTTTGGGATTTTGATAAGAACTCGGCATTAACTTTTGATTTCATTTTTAAGAAGAATGATTTGCAGGTTAATTTGCCTCAATTTTTAGAAGTTTATGAGCCTTTAAATATGCAATATTGGAAGCTTTATAGAGAAGAAAAAGTAAGCAAAGAACACTTAAGATTTTATAGATTAAAAGACACATTTGATGCTTTGAATATAGAAGTAGAGGCAGAAGTAATTAATCAACTGTCAGAGGATTATATAGATAACTTAAGTAATCAAAACCATTTATTTGATGGTACTTTTGAAATTTTAGATTATCTAAAACCAAAATATCAATTACATATTATAACCAATGGATTTGAAGAAGTACAACATCATAAGATGAAAAAATCAAACATATTTCATTTTTTTGAAACTATAACAAATTCAGAAATGGTTGGTGTAAAAAAGCCAAACCCTAAAATATTTAATCACGCTTTAGATTTAGCCAATGCAACAACTAAAAATAGTATTATGATTGGCGATAATTATGAAGCCGATATTTTAGGAGCATTAAATATAGGTTTAGATGCTATTTGCTTTAATTATCATAAAGAAACTATAGCTCCAGATATAAAAATTATCAATCATTTATTAGACTTAAAGAAATATTTATAAAGATGAAATTTTCAAAAATACTATTCATTTTCACAGTGCTATTTAGCACCGCATTATCAGCTCAAGACCAATTAAATAACTTTAAATATATTGTTGTTCCAAACCAGTTTAAATTTCAAAAAGAACCAGGTCAATACCGTGTAAATGGTTTAACTAAGTTTTTGTTAGAAAAACAAAATTTTACTGTTTTATTAGAAGAAGATACCTTACCAGAAGATGCGATACAAAATAACTGTTTAGTTTTAAAAACTACAGCAATAGACGATTCTTCTATGTTTAAGACTAAAATAAAATTTCTGTTTAAAGATTGTCAAGGTAAAGTTGTTTATACCACAGAAGAAGGCGAATCTAGAGAAAAAAAATATATAGTAGCATACAACGAAGCTGTAAGAAATGCTTTTAGTAGTTTATCTAATTTCAGTCATAAATATGAAGTAAAAGAAACTGAAAGTGAAGTAGAAGAAGTTATTGTTACTCCATTACCTAAAGTAACAGAAGCACCATTGGTTGAAGAAGTTGATGAAGAAGAAATAGATGAAGAAATTGAAATACCAGTAAAAGAAGGATATAAAAACTCTTCAAATAATGCACTTACCGCCGAAGCATTTGGAGTCATTAATTATAAATTAAAAAATAGTCAAGGTCAAACGGTTTACACCATTTTATATTCTGGTAAAGAAGATTTATACATTGTAAAAGGTAAAGATGCTGTTATGTACAAAATAAATAATAATTGGGTGATTGCAACCAACGACAATGGTACTTTACAGATTAAATCTATTGATATTAAGTTTTAAAAGAGTTAATCTCTTATTTATAGATTCTTTGTTTCATCTGCGTTAAGGATTGAGGTATTGTTGGAGCACATCTTTGATTGCGACTACCGAAAGCCTGACGCACTTTTGCCATTAAAAGCAAAAGTGGGTAACGCCCAAAATATTTTAATACCCGTATTTATCTTTCCATCGCTGTTTTAAAAACTCACGTTGCGCATTTTCTCTAGCATTATTACCAGGTTGGTATAATGGTGTGTTTGCTATTTCTTTAGGCAAAAACTCTTGTACAGCAAAATTGTTAGCGTAATTATGACTGTATTTGTAGTCTTCGCCATAACCAATGTCTTTCATTAGCTTTGTTGGTGCGTTACGTATGTTAAGCGGTACGCTTAAATCGCCAGTTTGTTTGACCAATTGTTGTGCATTATTTATTGCCATATACGCCGCATTACTTTTTGGCGAACACGCTAAATAAGTAGCACATTGGCTAAGAATAATCCTAGATTCTGGATAACCAATAGTAGATACTGCTTGAAATGTACTATTGGCAATAACCAAAGCAGTTGGATTAGCGTTACCAATATCTTCGCTAGCCAAAATTAACATACGTCTAGCTATAAATTTTACATCTTCGCCGCCTTCAACCATACGTGCTAAATAATAAACTGCTGCGTTGGGATCACTACCACGTATAGATTTTATGAATGCAGAAATAATATCATAATGCTGCTCGCCAGTTTTATCGTAACGTACCGTATTACTTTCTACTTTATCCATTACCATTTTATCGGTAACAATAATCTTGTCACTATCTTCTGCGTTAATAATGAGTTCAAAAATATTAAGTAGTTTTCTAGCATCACCACCAGAAAGACGTAATAAAGCGTTGGTTTCTTTAAGCTTTATATTTTTTTTGGATAAAATCTCATCTTTTTCAATTGCACGGTTTAAAAGTGCCTCTAAATCGGTTTTTTCAAACTCTTTTAAAATATAAACCTGACAACGTGACAATAATGCCGAAATAACTTCAAAACTAGGATTTTCTGTAGTAGCGCCAATTAAAGTTACCCAACCTTTTTCTACCGCTTGTAGTAAACTATCTTGTTGCGATTTGCTAAAACGATGAATCTCATCAATAAACAAAATTGGGTTTTTAGCCGTAAACAATCCGCCGCTTTCCTTTGCTTTATTAATTACATCTCTAACATCTTTCACTCCAGAAGCAATGGCGCTTAATTGATAAAACGGACGATTAGACGTGTTAGCAATGATGTTTGCCAATGTAGTTTTTCCAATTCCTGGTGGTCCCCAAAGTATCATCGATGGGATTAACCCTTGTTGGATGTGTTTGGTTAACGTTCCGTTTTTGCCCACTAAATGTTGCTGACTAATGTAATCATCCAACGTTTGTGGTCTTAATCTTTCGGCTAAAGGCGTGTTCATCTTGTAAAATTAAATCAAACTTTTTTAAAACAATAATTACAACCAAACAACTTATTAACTTTGTTATGGCGTGCCTTTTTTTGAAAAAAAATCAAAAAAAGTCGGGCTTTCGCAAGTCGCAATCAAAGATGTGCTCCAACAATTGCTTAACTACGAAGTAATCATGAATACATAAATTAAAAATAAGTATTAATGAATAATCCCTCACGCACTTACTAGCTGACAATTTTACAACACTTCAAAGTTGGTTAACTATTTGCTATATTCACTACAATGAAACAAAAAGAGCAATTTAAATACAGTCCAGAAGTATTACTTTATCCGTTAGGATTTGTAATGCTATTGTGGCTTATTTTTGCTATCGAAATTCGTTTTGGTTTCAGTTTAAATAAATTAGGTATTTATCCTCAAAAACTTTCAGGTTTAAAAGGTATTTTTTTTAGTCCTTTTATACATGGCGGGATTAGTCATTTGTATCATAACTCAATACCGTTATTTATTCTTTCAGCAGCTTTATTCTATTTCTACAGACCGATAGCATTTAAAGTTTTAGGATACGGTATATTACTTTCGGGTTTTTTAACATGGTGTATTGGACGACCATCTTATCACATTGGAGCTAGCGGATTAATATATGTTTTAGCTAGTTTCATTTTTTTTAAAGGTGTTTTTGCAAAACATTATAGACTAGTAGCTTTATCTATGTTGGTTGTTTTTCTCTACGGAAGTATGGTTTGGGATGTTTTGCCATTAAAAGAAGGTGTTTCTTGGGAAGGACATCTATCAGGATTAATAACAGGTTTGTTTTTTGCTTTAGTTTTTAGAAAGCAAATAGCAAAACCAAAACGATATGTTTGGGAACAACCAAATTATAACGAAGAAGAAGATGAGTTTTTAAAACACTTTGATGAAAACGGTAATTTTATTGAAAGTAAAGAAGAAGATATAGAGGTAGAAGAGAAGTCTTCAGCTCAAAATTCAATACAAATAAAATATACTTTTAGAGAAAATAAAGACGATTAACGTCTTTGTCTTACAGCTTCATATAAAAATGCACCACAAGCAACCGAAACATTTAATGACTCTATCTCTCCTAACAAAGGTAATTTAGCTTTATAATCTGCAGCTTTAATAACAGATGGATTAATGCCTCTTCCTTCAGATCCCATAATAATGGCACAAGCCTTTTTAAAGTCGACATCGTAAAGCGTGTCTTCTGTTTTTTCGGTAGCAGCAATGACTTTAACACCAGATGCTTGTAAAAAAAACACAGCATCTTTAATGTGTGATACTCTACAAATAGGTACTTTAAATACAGCACCAGCACTTGTTTTAATAGTATCTCCGTTAACAGGAGCAGCTCCTTTAGATTGAATAATGATTCCGTTTACACCAGTACATTCTGCTGTTCTTATAATAGCACCAAAATTGCGTACATCACTTAATTGATCAAGTAGTAAATAGAGTGGAGTAGAAGTTTTTTCTAAAACTTGCTCATGCAACTCTTCAATATCATAAAACTTAATAGGAGATATTTGTGCAACTGCACCTTGGTGATTATTTTGTGTTAATCTATTTAGTTTTTCAATAGGGACATAAGAAGCATTTATTCTATTACTATTTATTAAAGACTCTAATTCTTTAAATAAATCACCTTTTAAACCTTTTTGTAAAAAGACTTTATCAATGTTCTTATCGGCATTTATAGCTTCTATAATAGCTCTTAAGCCAAAAATTTGTGTTGTTTTTTGCATGGCGTAAAGGTATAAAAAAAACAGCCTGATTTCTCAGGCTGTTTTTTGTTTTTTATTCTTAAATGATTGTCTTATAAAGAAAAATCAAAATCAAAACCACCTCCATAATCTCCATCAGAGTAGTATAGTGTTGATTTGTTTCCATCTAATAAATAAATTTCTCCAGCACCATCACCATATGCATCATAAACTTCAAGTCTATAGTCTCCATCGCTTAAACAAATAGGTAAGTTAGCAAATCCTGTTCTGCCAGCATATCCACCATAACCAGGAGTTGCATTGTTAGAAGCAACAATAACACCAGCGTTAAGATCAATAATTCTCCAGTAAACCTCTTCTGGGTAATCATCAAAAACTGTGTAATAAAATAATCTGTTTTCTAAACACTCTCTAAATACGTTAATTGTAGCAGGCTCACCAATTGATGATCCATCTGAATTAGGTTCTGTAACGTTTAATAATAAAGTTGCTGGCTCACCATCTAATCCAGCATAATCATTAATAGAAACAGCTAAGTCTCCTTTATTAGATCCTGCAGGTATAGTAACAGTTGAAGGTACTGTAATATAAGTTTGGTCTATTGTAGATGCAGACAAAACTTCAACATTATAAGTCCTGTCATTACCAGCCACGTTTGCTGAATAAAGTGATACATTTTGAGTACTAGAACCGCTAATTTCAACTTCTAAATCTATAGCTTGTCCTTGGAAAGCTACATAGTTTGTTCCTGGTGCTTCAACTTCTTCTTTTTCACAACTTGAAAAAAAGAATGCTGCCCCAATAGCTAAACATGTAAATAATTTTAATTTTTTCATGATTTGTATTTTTAACACACTTCTATGAAATATAGATCATAGAAGTGTGAAATTATATTATTGATTTTGGTTACTTAAAAATGGATTGTTCTGAATTTCATCTTGTGGAATTTCGAACTGCATTCTTTCGTCATTATAAGGAATTGGTTGTCCTACAAAAGATAAATGGTTAGAACCTCTAGTTACGGTAGCTTGGTTACGCTTCATAGCTAAATAACTCTTACCTTCACCCCATAACTCGATACGAGTTTGTAAGTAAATTTCATCTAAAAGTGCTTGACCTGTTAAAGTATCTACATAAGCAGAACTAGGTACTCTTAAATCTAATAAAGATTTTAAGCTTGTTCTAGCAGCAGCTTCGTTAGATACTCTAGCGTTAGCCTCAGCATTTAATAGGTAAGCTTCTTCAATTCTCATGTAAACGTAATCTGCAGTTACAGTTTGAGAAGCACCTCCAATTGTACCAGAAGCAGCAAACTTAAATAAAGGTTGTAAGTGTCTTCCGTTAGCAGGATTGTTTAAGAATTGACCTTTACGTGCATCATTTGCAGGGATTGCAGCGAATAAACTTGCGTCTATAGCTTTGTAATCTCCAGCCCATGCATAACTATATGAGAAAGAATCAACTTGTCCCCACCAAGATACTAAACCTAAACCATTGTTTTCTGTAATGTCAATTCCCCACATCCAGTTGTCTGTAAAATTAACATCATTAAAAGCATTACTAGTACCATCTGCAGGTACAACAGTTACTTGAGCAGGCTGTAACATTGTGTGACTTGTAGTTGTGATAACATCATTTGTCAAGTCAGCTACGTCTTGCCATCTTCCACCTTTTGCACCTAAAACGTAAGCATAAATCATTCTAGCTACGTTTTGGTCAACTTGGTTTTTAGCTGTTCTGTTAAAACCATCTAAAAGAGTCACTGCATCCATTAAGTCCGCTTCCATTTGGTTGTAAACTTGCTCAGCTGTAGACTTTGGTAAGTTTTCAATTTCAGGCTCTATATAAAGAGGTAAAATAGCTTCGTTTGGTACATACTCTTTTTGAAAATATTGTGTTAAGTAAAAATAAGAATGAGCTCTTAACGCCTTAGCTTGTCCCATTGCATATTTATTCTCATCTAACTCAGGTACTGCGTCATTACCTCCTAAAGAAGCAATTACGTTGTTTGCAGATCTTACAATTCTGTAATAGTATCTCCATACCATTCTGTTACGACCTCTTGTGAAATCCTGAGGAGCTTGGAATTCAGTAATATCTGCTCTGTACCATCCATATGTACTAACACTAAGTGCCATATCACCACAAAGCATATCACCGTAAATATCATAACCTTTTTGACCAAAGTCATCATGGTTAAGATTTGTTCCTCCTGATCCAGTTTGAATCATTTGAGCGTAAATACCATTTACGAATGCTGCAGGTATATTTGTGTTTGTTTCTGCAGCCTGTTCTGCATCAGCAGAAGTAAAAGATGCTGTTGGTTGGCTTTCACCAGCAACACCTGTGTTGTCTAAGAACTCTTCACTACAGCTGAAAGACAAGGCAATCACCGCTATAGCTAAAGTTTGTTTAAATATATTTTTCATAATTTCTTTTTTTTTGTTTAAAATTTAATTCTTGCACCAAAAGTAATAGTTGTTGCAGGTGCATAAATTTGTCTTCCAGAGTTACCATTTTCTCTAATAGATGGATTAAATCCTTCTCTCTTAGTGTTAATCATTAAGTTATCTCCAGAAACCCAAAGGTTTAAAGCATCAATACCTGATTTTGATATTAATTTGTTAGGTACAGTATATCCAATTCTAGCATTGTTAAGCGCTATGTAATCTGTACTAATGATAAATCTAGATGATGTAGAAGTACCATTAACAACAGCATTGTCAGATAGTAAAGGCACATCTGTAACATCACCAGGCTGTTGCCATCTGTTAAGGATATCTGTGCTGTAGTTGTTACCAGCAGCACCAAAACGATCACTCATTAATTCAGCATATTGAGAGTCATAAGCATAACCACCTAAACTATAAGTGAATTGTGCAGAGAAATCAAAGTTTTTGAACGCTCCAGATAATCTAAACGCACCTCTTAAATCAGGTATAAAAGATTTGTCTAAATATACTTCTGTTGCATTAGCGTATGTTTTAGTAACAGTTCTTTTGATGTTAGCATTACCTACTTTTTGTTGATATTCAAAAAGAGATCCTGTTCCATTTAAAGATTCTTCAGTACCATTTCCAATGTAGAAGTTATCAGTTGATGTAGGTTCACCTGCATCTAAGACACCATTGTTATTTAAATCATCATAGTATTGGTACCATAATGGAGAACCATCTCCTGGATCAACACCAGCCCATTCTCTCATGTAGAAATCATAGATAGAGCTTCCTTTAGACCAAGCATATAAACCTTGAACATCAAGAATTTTTTCTTGACCAGTAGATACATCTATTGGCATTTTCTTAAATTCATTACTGATAATTTCTCCATTAGCAGAAATATCTAATTGGAAATCTTTGTTTTTGATTATATGAGCAGTTACGTCAAATTCAAGACCACTGTTAGAAATTTCTCCATCATTAACTAAGATAGAAGCAAACCCGATAGAAGGACCTCTTCTTTGAGGGAAAAATAAGTTATCTGTATACTTATTATAATAATCAATATTAACATCTAAGAATCTAGATCTACCAATTGTAGATTCTATTCCAAACTGAGTCATTTTTGAAGTTTCCCAAGTTAAGTCAGGATTTCCAGGTCTAGTTTCTGGTAATGAAATTGCACCACCAACAAATTCTCTACTGTAGATTGTATAACCAGATACGTTAGAAACACCATCTTGGTCACCAGTAATACCGTAAGAACCTTTAAGCTTTAAATAAGATATGTAACTATCTGCCATAAAGTCTTCAGCACTCATTACCCATGCTCCACCAATAGAACCGAATACACCCCATTTGTCATTTACAAATCGAGAAGATCCATCTGTTCTTAAAGAACCTGTTACATAGTACTTACCATTGTAGTTATAGTTAACTTGACCAAAGTAAGATTCGATTGCCGAACCAGTTGTGGTACCAATTGCAGGAGAAGTACTTTCTGCATAGTTAGACAGATTGTAGATGCCTGGTTGGTATACATTTTGCTTAAACTGTTGAGAAACATCAGATCTTTGCTCGTTAGATTCGTGTGCTACTAAAGCTTCTATAGAGTGATTTCCAAAAGTCTTGTTATATCTTAATAACTGTAAGAAACTTGTGTTCCAAAGTTGAGAGTCAGTAACCGTTAACGTACCGTTAGAGTTAGCTGCTATCGTATAATTGTTGTTACCTACGTTGTAGAATCTTTGGAACCTGTACTGAGCACCATATCTAATTTCAGCTTTTAAATCTTTAGTTATGTTTATATCAGTAGTGAAGTTTCCATTTAAGGCGTGGTTATCACCTCCGTTAAAATCTAAAATAGCTGATCCTACTGGGTTTAATAAGTTTGCATTAGGTCGAGACCTATCAAAACCATTAGCTAAAGCTGTAGGAGATCCAAAGTCAAATTGAGCACCACCATATATTGGATCTGGGATTAATTGACCAGTACCAGGGAATCTTGCATAAACAGGATATATAGGTGCCATTTTATCTGCAAATTCAAATATGTTTTCTGATCCATCAGTTTGACCATTATTAGTGCTTTCAGAGTATGCATAGTTTACATTAGCTCCTACTTTTAACCAATCTTTGATATCTGTACTTAAGTTAATTAAACCAGTATATCTTTTGTAATCAGAATTTATGATATAACCTTCGTCATTAAGGTATCCTAAAGACACATAGTATCTTGATTTGTCGCTTCCACCACCCATTCTCAGGTTAGCTTCAGTTCTAATACCAGTACCAAACGATTCGTCTGCATATGATTCTGGAGTAAATAATCTGTTTACACCAGGTCTAACTGAACGTGTAACAGGATCAATTAATTCTGCTCCTGTTGCAACATCCCACATGTTGTAACCAGCACCGATACCGTTATCTCCTAATAAGCGGTTGTTTGCAAATCCAACTGGATCTGGGTTGCCATCTACAACACCTCTGTTGTACAGTCCTTCCCATACAAGACCAACGTATTGTTCTGGAGAATCGATTACATCGTATCTAGGTATAATTTGGTTGTTGATACCTGTTTTTAAATCAACTTCGATATAAGATTTATCAGTAGAAGTTCCGCTTTTGGTAGTAATAATTACAACACCATTAGCACCTCTAGAACCGTAGATTGCAGTTGCTGTAGCATCTTTTAAAACCGTAGTACTTTTGATATCAGAAGGGTTTATAGTGTTAAGAGCAAAAGTACCTTGTAAAGGAACTCCGTCTACAACATATAAAGGCGCTCTGTTTCCGTTAGGAGAACCAAAACCTCTAATTCTTATTGTACCTACAGTACCTGGCTGACCAGATGTGTTAATTACGTTAACACCAGCTACCTCACCAGTTAAAGCTTGAGTTACATTGGCAAAGTTTTTTGCTTCTAAAACTTCACTTTTTACAACTTTAGCTGTACCAGTGTTTGCTCTTTCTGTTGTAGTACCGTAACCAACTACGATAACTTCATCAAGAGTATTGTCTGGCTCAAGAGTAACATCAATTTTGTTACTAGCTCCAACAGTTACTTCTTTGGTGCTATATCCAACATAACTGTATGTTAACACATCACCTGTACTTGTGCTGATAGAGTAATTACCATCAAAATCTGTTGTAGTTCCGTTAGATGTTCCTTTCACAGCTACTGTTGCCGATGGTAACGGTAAGCCATTTTCGTCAGAAACAACTCCTGAAACTGTTTTTTCTTGTGCAAAAGATAGTTGCACAACAAACGCTAGGAATAGCGTTAAAATTCCACTAAACTTTGTTTTCATTTTATAATTTATTTGAATTAGTCTACGCCAAAAATCATAATAAAAACTTAATTAAACAATAATTATGGGTTAAAATTTTGATTTTTTTATAAATATTTCCTAAAATCTTAATATTCGATTAGAATATTGCGGATAATTTAAGGTGTATCTTCGAATTATTTAATTTGAATGGTAATTCTTCATTTTTACCATTTGCATATACAAAACTTAATATTCCTGATTTAGTTAATATTCCAAAACCAAAACCAAATCCGTACAGGTTTTGATTTTGGTTTATAGTTTCGTTTTTAAATGTAGCTATATCAACAACGCTGTTAATATAAATGTTTGAGCTTAGATTATATCTGTATTCAGTATTTAAAAGGTAGTAATTAGAGGCAATTATACTATTTTCAGAAAACCCTCTTATTGAGTTTATACCTCCAAACCGATATAATTCATTTTCTAAGTAATTGCTAGAGGATAGTATTTCAGCTTTTCCTCTTAAATATAAACTATTTCTATCATTTAGATTAAAAATATGATTGGCGTCAATGCTTATTTTGTTCTGTTTTGTTTTATTGTTGTTGTCCCTAAAACCAGTTCCGTAAATTAATGTAATATCAGTTTTGATTGGGAATAGGACATTACTTTGTCTTTTAAGAAATTGATAACCAAAATTGGTAAATGCAGCGTTGTAGTTATCAATCAATGAATTATTAATCGTATTGTTAGAGGATAAGTTTGTGGAGTTGCTAGATTCTATGCCTCCAAAAAATAAATTCTCGCTATTAAGCTGGAAAGTGATATTCGCTTTTTGGGTTGTGTTTGAAAAGGTCGAATCTACTCTAACTATTTTTAATGCTGTATTTAAGCCAATTGGAGAATTGAATAAATAGGGTAGGTTGGCTTCAATGTTAAAATTTGTTTGATCAGATTCATCGCTTTTATAATTGATTAATAAGCTTTCTCCGTAATTAAGGTTATTGGTTAGTTTGATGTCTAAGTATCCATTAAATTTAATTTTATTTGTCTCTTCATTAGTTGTAAAACCAATAAAACCATCAAAAGCGTTGCTTTTAATTTTTTCTATATAAAGATAGAGTTGTGTTGAGTCTTTGCTAAATAAAATTTCTGGTTCTTTAATTTGATTAGAAAAGCTTAGATTGTTTAAGGCTTTTGTTTTTTTCTTTATTTCGGTTATACTAAAGTTGGTATTCTGTTTTAATTTTAAGTAATGTTTTAAATATGACTTAGGAAAACTCTCATACCCTTTAACTATTATTTTATTAAGTTTTCTTTTCGAACCTTCAATGTTTATTTTTAAATCTGCTCTTAAACTGTTTTGATTTATGTTTGAAATATTTGAAAGTTTGATTGATAAAAAAGGGTAACCATCAGAAGATAATTTTTCAGTTAGATTTTCTAAGGTTTTTTCTAAATTTTTGTACTTTATAATAAGAGTGTCATTTGAGATTTTTTCTTTTAAACTCTTTTTAAACTTTTCATTAAAAATATCATTAGTGTATACATGGATGGTTTCAATTTTATTTTTAAGATGAAATTTTGCAATAAATAAGTTTTTAGAAATTGAATCCAAGCTAATTAGTTCTGTGTTGATATAGCCATCATTGATAATATTGGTTCTAACTTTTTTTATTTCTTTTTCTATCGATGTAATATCAGTATGTTGAATGTTGTATCCAATTTTATTGATAATTGAGGTCTCTGTACTATCAACACCAATAATATTAAGTTTCTTGTCTTGTGAATAGCTTTTTGAAATCACAAGAGAAAATATGTAGAGAAAAATAAGTTTTAAACGCAAATTATTATGATGTTTTATTTGGTGAGTAAAACTAACCTAAAAAGTTAATCATTTATAACTGAATTTTATAAAAAAGTAAATTCTATTGAAAATTAATGGTTTAAGATTTGAATTATTGATTTTAATTTCTACCTTTGCAGCCCTCTAAGAAGAGGTAACGAAAAAATTATATATAAATTATATGCCAACAATTTCACAATTAGTACGAAAAGGAAGAGCCAAAATAACCAAGAAGAGTAAATCGGCTGCTTTAGATTCGTGTCCTCAAAGACGTGGTGTATGTACTCGTGTTTATACAACGACACCAAAAAAACCTAACTCAGCAATGCGTAAGGTAGCAAGGGTTCGTTTAACAAACGGAAACGAGGTTAATGCATATATCGGTGGTGAAGGTCACAATTTACAAGAGCACTCGATAGTATTGGTTAGAGGTGGAAGGGTAAAAGATTTACCAGGAGTTAGATATCACATCGTTCGTGGTGCTTTAGACACAGCAGGTGTTGCAGGTAGAACACAACGTAGATCTAAGTATGGTGCAAAACGCCCTAAGAAGTAATTTAAAACTTTAAGAAGAAGACATGAGAAAAAGACAAGCGAAAAAAAGACCTCTTTTACCGGATCCTCGTTTTAATGATCAGCTAGTAACTAGATTTGTTAATATGATGATGTGGGACGGGAAAAAGTCTGTTGCTTTTAAGGTGTTTTATGATGCAATAGATATCGTAGACTCAAAAAAGACAGATGAAGAAAAAACAGCTTTAGAAATTTGGAAAGATGCTTTATCTAACGTTATGCCTCACGTAGAAGTACGTAGTCGTCGTGTAGGAGGTGCAACGTTTCAAATTCCTAATCCAATACGTGCAGATCGTAAAGTTTCAACTGCAATGAAGTGGTTAATCAGCTACGCGCGTAAAAGAAATGAAAAATCTATGGCTTTAAAACTAGCTTCAGAAATTTTAGCAGCTGCTAAAGAAGAAGGAGCAGCGGTTAAGAAGCGTATAGATACTCACAAAATGGCAGAAGCAAACAAAGCATTCTCTCACTTTAGATTTTAATAAGAAATGGCAAGAGATTTAAAATATACAAGAAACATAGGAATTGCAGCTCATATTGATGCAGGTAAAACTACAACAACAGAGCGTATTCTTTATTATACAGGAGTTTCTCATAAGATAGGAGAGGTACATGATGGTGCTGCTACTATGGACTGGATGGAGCAAGAGCAAGAAAGAGGTATTACAATTACTTCAGCTGCTACAACTTGTACGTGGAAGTTTCCAATGGAAAACGCACAACCATTACCAGAAACTAAAGATTATCACTTTAACATCATTGATACTCCTGGTCACGTTGATTTTACAGTAGAGGTAAACCGTTCTTTACGTGTATTAGACGGTTTAGTATTCTTATTTAGTGCAGTAGATGGTGTGGAGCCACAATCTGAAACTAACTGGAGACTTGCTGATAATTATAAAGTACCACGTATCGGATTTGTTAACAAAATGGACCGTCAAGGATCTAATTTCTTAGCGGTATGTCAACAAGTAAAAGATATGTTAAAGTCTAACGCTGTGCCAATCGTTTTAAATATTGGTGATGAGGCGGACTTTAAAGGTATCATAGACTTAGTAAAAAATAGAGCTATCGTATGGCATGACGAAACTCAAGGGGCAACTTTTGATGTTATCGATATTCCAGAAGATATGAAAGAAGAAGCGCGTAAGTACCGTGCACTTTTAATTGAAGAAGTTGCAACTTACGACGAGAATTTATTAGAGAAATTCATGGAAGATGAAGATTCTATTACAGAAGAAGAAGTGCATGCTGCGCTTAGAGCTGCTGTAATGGATATGGCTATCATACCGATGGTATGTGGTTCTTCATTTAAAAATAAAGGTGTGCAGTTTTTATTAGATGCTGTATGTCGTTATTTACCTTCTCCGTTAGATAGAGATAATATTGTAGGAACAGATCCTAATACAGGAGATTCTGTTGTGCGTAAACCAGATGCTAAAGATCCATTTTCAGCTTTAGCGTTTAAGATTGCAACAGATCCGTTCGTAGGTCGTTTAGCATTCTTCCGTGCTTATTCTGGTCGTTTAGATGCAGGCTCTTATGTGTTAAACAATCGTTCAGGTAAAAAAGAACGTATCTCTCGTATTTACCAAATGCACTCTAATAAGCAAAATGCAATTGATTTTATCGAAGCAGGAGATATTGGAGCAGCAGTAGGTTTTAAAGATATCAAAACAGGAGATACCTTATCTGCAGAAAATGCGCCAATCGTTTTAGAATCTATGGAATTCCCAGATCCAGTAATCGGTATCGCAGTAGAGCCAAAGACTAAAGCAGATGTTGATAAATTAGGTATGGCTTTAGCTAAATTAGCCGAAGAAGACCCAACGTTTACAGCTAGAACTGATGAAGCTTCTGGTCAAACAATTATATCAGGAATGGGTGAGCTTCACTTAGATATTATTGTAGATCGTTTAAAGCGTGAATTCAAAGTTGAAGTAAGTCAAGGTCAACCTCAAGTAGAGTATAAAGAAGCAGTTACACAACGTGCAGAACACAGAGAAGTTTATAAAAAGCAATCTGGTGGACGTGGTAAATTCGCAGACATTGTATTTACTTTAGAGCCAGCAGAAGAAGGAAAAGATGGTTTAGAATTTGTCTCTGAAATTAAAGGAGGTAACGTACCAAAAGAATTTGTTCCTTCTGTAGAAAAAGGATTTAAAGAGGCTATGAAAAATGGTCCATTAGCAGGATACGAAGTAGACGCTATGAAAGTTACTTTAACAGATGGATCTTACCACGATGTGGATTCTGATCAGTTATCGTTTGAATTAGCTGCTAAATTAGGTTTCAAAGCTGCTGCAAAAGCTGCAAAAGCTGTAATAATGGAACCAATAATGAAGTTAGAAGTTATCACTCCAGAAGAAAACATGGGTGATATCGTAGGAGACTTAAACCGTCGTAGAGGACAAGTTAGTGATATGGGTGACAGAGCAGGAGCTAAAACAGTAAAAGCAACTGTACCATTATCAGAAATGTTTGGATATGTAACTACATTAAGAACATTATCTTCAGGACGTGCAACTTCTACAATGGAATTTTCTCATTATGCAGAAACTCCATCTAACATTTCAGAAGAAGTAATAAAAGCTGCTAAAGGCGCTGAATCGTAAATCTTAAGAAAATGAGTCAAAAAATCAGAATAAAATTAAAGTCTTACGATCACAATTTAGTAGACAAGTCTGCTGAAAAGATTGTAAAAACAGTAAAAAGTACTGGTGCTGTAGTAACTGGACCAATTCCATTACCAACACACAAAAAGATTTTCACTGTATTACGTTCACCACACGTAAATAAGAAGTCTAGAGAACAATTTCAATTAAGCTCTTACAAGAGATTATTAGATATATACTCTTCATCTTCTAAGACAATTGATGCTTTAATGAAGCTTGAATTACCAAGTGGAGTTGAAGTTGAAATCAAAGTGTAAGTAAGATTAAAATTCGTTTAAGGAATTTAAACGAAACATGTCCGGAGCTGCGAGCGAAGGAAAAACGGTAAAAAATACAATTCAAGGCTGAAACGTATTTTTCAGCCTTGAATTTTAATAAATAAATTAATAACTAAATAAATAAATATGTCTGGGTTAATTGGAAAAAAGATCGGTATGACCAGCATCTTTGATGAAAATGGAAAAAACATTCCATGTACAGTAATCGAAGCTGGACCATGTATCGTTACCCAAGTCAGAACTGAAGAAGTTGATGGCTACAATGCTGTACAATTAGGTTTCGATGACGCGACAGAAAAAAGTGCTACAAAAGCAGACTTAGGTCACGCTAAAAAAGCAGGTACTTCTGTAAAACGCAAACTTGTCGAATTTAAAGGTTTTGAGGAGGAGTACAAATTAGGTGATGCAATCACTGTAGATCACTTCGCAGAAGGTGAGTTTGTTGATGTTTCAGGAACATCAAAAGGAAAAGGATTTCAAGGAGTTGTTAAACGTCATGGTTTTGGCGGAGTAGGACAAGCTACTCATGGTCAACATAACCGTTTAAGAGCACCAGGATCTATTGGTGCTGCATCTTATCCTGCAAGAGTATTCAAAGGAATGCGTATGGCAGGTCGTATGGGTGGAGACTCAATTAAAGTTGAAAATTTAAGAGTTTTAAAAGTAGTTCCAGAAAAGAACTTACTTGTTGTTAAAGGTTGTGTACCTGGACACAAAAACGCTTATGTAATTATCAGAAAGTAATGAAAGTAGCAGTTTTAGATATAAACGGAAAAGAAACAGGAAGAAAGGCAGACCTTTCTGATGGTGTTTTTGCTATAGAGCCTAACAATCATGCTGTATATTTAGATGTAAAGCAATACCTAGCAAATCAAAGACAAGGTACGCATAAGTCTAAAGAAAGAGCAGAAATTGCAGGAAGTACTCGTAAAATTAAAAAGCAAAAGGGTACTGGTACTGCCAGAGCTGGTAGTATCAAATCAGGAGTGTTTAAAGGAGGAGGACGTATGTTCGGACCAAGACCAAGAAACTACTCTTTTAAATTAAATAAAAACTTAAAGCGTTTAGCGCGTAAGTCTGCATTAAGTATCAAGGCAAACGAGAAATCAATTATAGTTTTAGAAGACTTTAATTTTGACACTCCAAAGACTAAAAACTTTACAGCAATCTTAAACGCATTAAACCTACAAGACAAAAAATCATTGTTTGTCTTGGGTGCGTCAAATAATAATGTATATTTGTCGTCACGTAATTTAAAAGGGTCTGAAGTTGTAACTACTTCAGAGTTAAACACTTATAAAATACTAAATGCAAATCAAGTTATCCTTTTAGAGGGTTCTTTAGAAGGAATTGAGTCGAACTTAAGTAAATAAGAAACAAAATGAGTATCTTAATTAAACCTATAATCACAGAAAAAGCAACTGCAAACAGTGAATTAAATAACTGTTACAGTTTCTTCGTGAACACAAAGGCGAACAAGGTAGAAATTAAAAAAGCAGTAGAAGCTGCTTATGGCGTTTCTGTAGAAAAAGTTCGTACTATAAATGTCCGTCCAGATAGAAATACTAAGTATACAAAAACTGGTATTCAACATGGTAAAACAAATGCAATGAAAAAAGCAATTGTACAACTGGCGGAAGGTGAAATGATTGATTTATACACTAACATGTAATTAAAGACAAATGTCAGTAAGAAAATTAAAACCAATCACACCAGGTCAGCGATTTAGAGTAGTAAACGGGTTTGACGCCGTTACTACTGATAAGCCGGAGAAAAGTTTATTAGCTCCGAAAAAAAGATCAGGTGGTAGAAACAGTCAAGGACGTATGACTATGCGCTACAAAGGTGGTGGTCATAAAAGAAGGTATCGTATTATCGATTTTAAAAGAACTAAAGTAGGTGTTCCTGCTGAAGTTGCTTCGATTCAATACGATCCAAACAGAACAGCGTTTATTGCTTTATTAAACTATCAAGATGGTGAAAAAGCATATATTATTGCTCAAAATGGATTAAAAGTTGGGCAAACTGTTGTTTCTGGTGAAACTGCATCTCCTGAAATTGGAAATGCTATGCCATTAGCTAATATACCATTAGGTACAATTATTTCTTGTGTAGAGTTAAGACCTGGTCAAGGTGCTGTTATGGCACGTAGTGCTGGTGCTTTTGCACAATTAATGGCAAAGGATGGTAAATTTGTTACGATCAAATTACCTTCAGGAGAAACTAGATTAATCTTGTCTACATGTATGGCTACAATTGGAGCTGTATCTAACTCAGATCATCAATTATTAGTTTCTGGTAAAGCAGGACGTAGTAGATGGTTAGGAAGACGTCCAAGAACAAGACCTGTAGTTATGAACCCAGTTGATCACCCAATGGGAGGTGGTGAAGGTAAGTCTGCAGGTGGACATCCACGTTCTAGAAACGGTGTACCTGCTAAAGGTTACAGAACCCGTTCTAAAACAAAAGCAAGTAACAAGTACATTGTAGAACGTAGAAAGAAATAATAAGACATGGCAAGATCATTAAAAAAAGGACCTTACGTTCATTATAAATTAGAAAAGAAAGTAGCTGCTAATGTAGAAGCTAACAAAAAAACGGTAATCAAAACATGGTCAAGAGCTAGTATGATTACACCTGATTTTGTTGGTCAAACAATCGCAGTACACAACGGTCGTCAGTTTGTTCCAGTTTATGTTACAGAAAACATGGTTGGACATAAATTAGGAGAATTTTCACCAACAAGATCTTTTAGAGGACATGCTGGTGCTAAAAATAAAGGAAAAAAGTAAGCTATGGGAAGTCGTAAAAAACAAATGGCAGACGCTATTAAGGATGCAAAAAAGCAAGTAGCTTTCGCAAAGCTTAATAACTGTCCTACGTCACCAAGAAAAATGCGTTTAGTTGCTGATTTAGTTAGAGGTGAACGCGTAGAAAAAGCACTTAATATTTTAAAGTTTAGCCAAAAAGAAGCTTCAAATCGTTTAGAAAAATTATTGTTATCTGCGATAGCTAACTGGCAAGCAAAAAATGAAGATGCTAGTATAGAAGATGCTGAACTTTTTGTTCAAGAGATAAGAGTTGATGGTGGATCTATGTTAAAAAGATTAAGACCAGCTCCACAAGGACGTGCACACAGAATAAGAAAACGCTCAAACCACGTAACAATCGTAGTAGGAGCTAACAATAATACACAAAGCTAAGATAGATATGGGACAAAAAACAAATCCAATCGGAAATCGCTTAGGAATTATCAGAGGATGGGAATCTAACTGGTACGGAGGAAACGATTATGGTGATAAACTTGCCGAAGACGATAAGATAAGAAAGTATGTTTATGCTCGTTTATCTAAAGCTAGTGTATCAAGAGTAATTATCGAAAGAACTCTTAAACTTGTAACCGTTACTATCACTACTGCTAGACCTGGTATTATTATCGGTAAAGGTGGTCAAGAGGTAGACAAGTTAAAAGAAGAGCTTAAGAAAATTACTGGTAAAGAAGTTCAGATTAATATTTTTGAAATAAAAAGACCTGAACTAGATGCGTTTTTAGTTGCATCAAGTATTGCTCGCCAAATAGAAAATCGTATTTCTTACAGAAGAGCAATTAAAATGGCTATTGCTGCAACAATGCGTATGAATGCAGAAGGAATTAAAGTTCAAATTAGTGGTCGTTTAAACGGTGCTGAAATGGCGCGTTCAGAACATTACAAAGAAGGACGTATTCCTTTATCAACTTTTAGAGCCGATATTGACTATGCTTTAGTTGAAGCACACACTACTTATGGTAGACTAGGTGTTAAGGTATGGATCATGAAAGGTGAAGTATATGGAAAAAGAGAGCTTTCTCCTCTTGTTGGATTATCTAAGAAGCAAGGAAAAGGTGGTCGTGGTGGAAAGAGAGATAATAAATCACGTCGTAGAAAGTAATTTTTTAAAGCAAAGAAAAAATGTTACAGCCTAAAAGAACAAAATTTAGAAAACAACAAAAGGGACGTATGAAAGGTAACTCTGGAAGAGGTCACCAATTATCTTACGGAACTTTTGGAATAAAATCATTAGATTCTAACTTTCTAACTTCACGTCAAATTGAAGCAGCTCGTATTGCAGCTACTCGTTACATGAAAAGAGAAGGGCAGTTATGGATTAAAATATTTCCAGACAAGCCTATTACAAAGAAACCTCTTGAAGTACGTATGGGTAAAGGTAAAGGTGCTGTAGAATATTGGGCGGCTGTTGTTAAACCAGGGAGAATCTTATTTGAAGTTGGAGGTGTGCCTTTAGACGTTGCTAAAGAAGCATTAAGACTTGCAGCTCAAAAATTACCAGTAAAAACTAAGTTTGTAATCGCTAGAGATTACGAAGCATAATTAATTAATATTATGAAACAGTCAGAAATTAAAGAATTATCTGTAGCTGAGTTACAAGAGAAACTTAGTGAAACAAAAAAGAGCTATGTAGATTTAAAAATGGCTCATGCAGTCTCTCCTTTAGAGAATCCTATTCAATTACGTTCAGTAAGACGTGATGTTGCTAGAATAGCTACGGAATTAACTAAAAGAGATTTAAAATAATTCTGCTTAAAGATGGAAAATAGAAATTTAAGAAAAGAGCGTATAGGTGTAGTTACTAGTAACAAAATGCAGAAATCAATAGTGGTTTCTGAGGTTAAAAAAGTAAAACACCCAATGTACGGAAAGTTCGTATTAAAGACTAAAAAATACGTAGCACACGACGAGACAAATGATTGTAACATTGGTGATACTGTAAAGATCATGGAAACAAGACCTTTAAGTAAATCTAAATGTTGGAGATTAGTTGAAATAATTGAAAGAGCGAAGTAATTATGGTACAACAAGAATCAAGATTAAAAGTAGCAGACAACACTGGAGCAAAAGAAGTATTAACTATTCGTGTTCTAGGTGGTACTAAAAGAAGATATGCTTCTGTAGGAGACAAAATTGTCGTTTCAGTAAAAGATGCAACTCCTAACGGAAACGTTAAAAAAGGAGCTGTTTCTACTGCAGTAGTTGTTCGTACCAAAAAAGAAGTTAGACGTCCAGATGGATCTTATATTAGATTTGACGATAACGCATGTGTTTTATTAAATCCAACAGGAGAAATGAGAGGAACACGTGTATTTGGACCTGTAGCTAGAGAACTTCGTGATAAACAATTCATGAAAATTGTATCATTAGCACCAGAGGTGCTTTAATTGATAAATAAGATGGCAAAGCTTAAAATAAAAACAGGAGATATCGTAAAAGTTATAGCAGGTGATCATAAAGGATCTGAAGGTACAGTACAAAAAGTGCTTATCGAAAAAAACAAAGCTATAGTAGAAGGCGTGAACATGGTTAAGAAACATACTAAACCAAGTGCACAAAACCCTCAAGGTGGTATTGTAGAAAAAGAAGCACCAATTAACATTTCAAACTTATCATTGTTAACTTCTAAAGGAGAAACAACTAGAGTAGGTTATAGAATGGAAGGTGATAAAAAAGTAAGATTTTCTAAAAAATCTAATGAAGTATTATAGTTATGGGATATTCACCGAGACTAAAAGAAGAGTATAAAAGCAAAGTAATTGCAGCTCTTACAGAAGAATTTGGATATAGTAACGTTATGCAAGTACCAAAGCTAGAAAAAATAGTGCTTTCTAGAGGTGTTGGTGCTGCAGTAGCAGATAAAAAATTAGTAGACCACGCAGTAGAAGAATTAACAACTATTACTGGTCAAAAAGCTGTTGCTACTATGTCTAAAAAGGATGTTGCGTCTTTCAAATTACGTAAAGGAATGCCAATCGGAGCAAAAGTTACTTTACGTGGAGAAAGAATGTATGAGTTTTTAGATCGTTTAATCACTACAGCGTTACCACGTGTAAGAGATTTTAACGGAATTAAAGCTACAGGTTTTGACGGAAGAGGTAACTACAACCTAGGAGTTACTGAACAAATTATATTTCCAGAAATAAATATCGATAAAGTTAATAAAATTGACGGAATGGATATTACATTTGTAACTTCTGCTGAAACTGATAAAGAAGCAAAATCATTATTAACAGAATTAGGATTGCCTTTTCAAAAAAACTAAATTATGGCTAAAGAATCAATGAAAGCCCGTGAGGTTAAAAGAGCAAAAACAGTAGCTAAATATGCTGAGAAACGTAAAGCTTTAAAAGAAGCTGGAGATTACGAAGCATTACAGAAGTTACCTAAAAATGCCTCTCCGGTTCGTATGCACAATAGATGTAAACTTACAGGAAGACCAAAAGGATACATGCGTACTTTTGGTATCTCTCGTGTAATGTTTAGAGAAATGGCAAACAAAGGTTTAATACCAGGTGTTAAAAAAGCAAGTTGGTAAAATTATTATAAATTGGATTAAGGTTTGCAATAGTGCAAAAACCAAGTCCGCAAATTAATACATATGTATACAGATCCAATAGCAGATTATTTAACTAGAATTAGAAACGCTGTGCGTGCTAATCATAGAGTAGTTGAAATCCCTGCTTCAAATTTAAAAAAGGATATAACTAAAATTTTATTCGATCAAGGATATATTTTAAGTTATAAATTTGATGACTCTTCAGTACAAGGAACTATTAAGATAGCTCTTAAGTATAATAAAGAGACAAAAGAGCCAGTAATTAGAAAAATTCAAAGAATTAGTAAACCTGGTTTACGTAAGTACTCAGGTTCTAAAGAAATGCCAAGAATTCTTAACGGTTTAGGTATTGCAATTGTTTCTACTTCTCACGGAGTAATGACAGGTAAGCAAGCCCAAAGAGAGAATGTAGGTGGCGAAGTTTTATGTTACGTTTACTAATTAAAAATCCAGAAAGAAAATGTCAAGAATAGGAAATAATCCAGTTGCCATTCCAGAAGGAGTAACTGTAACAGTAAAAGATAATACAATTACGGTAAAAGGAAAATTAGGGGAATTAACTCAAGATTTTGATACTGTAGAAGTAAAAGTAGAAGAAGGAAACGTATTAGTAACACGTTCTGCAGAAACTAAGCAACATAAAGCTAAGCACGGTTTATACCGTTCTTTAATCAATAATATGATTGAAGGTGTATCTAAAGGTTGGACTAAAGAACTAGAGTTAGTCGGAGTAGGATACAGAGCAAGTAACCAAGGTAATGTTTTAGAATTAGCCTTAGGTTTTTCTCACAATATAGTGATGAGTTTAGCACCAGAAATTAAAGTTGAAACAGTTTCTGAAAAAGGTAAAAATCCAATCATAAAACTTTCATCTTTTGATAAACAATTAGTAGGTCAAGTAGCTGCTAAGATCAGAGGATTTAGAAAGCCTGAACCATACAAAGGAAAAGGTATTAAGTTTGTTGGAGAAGAATTAAGAAGAAAAGCTGGTAAATCAGCATAATAATTTAGTTATGGCGTTAACAAAATCACAAAGAAGATCAAGAATAAAAAGCAGAATTCGTAAGATTGTTTCTGGCACAGAAGCAAGACCGAGATTATCTGTTTTCAGAAGTAATAAAGAAATTTATGCTCAAATAGTAGATGACGTTACAGGTAAAACACTAGTAGCTGCATCTTCAAGAGATAAAGATA
The DNA here is from genome assembly GCF_037029245.1 of Mesoflavibacter sp. CH_XMU1422-2. Lineage (NCBI taxonomy): Bacteria > Pseudomonadati > Bacteroidota > Flavobacteriia > Flavobacteriales > Flavobacteriaceae > Mesoflavibacter > Mesoflavibacter sp. CH_XMU1422-2. Next base: position 28,942 of record NZ_JAYMEE010000060.1, read on the forward strand.
TTAGTTCTTCAAAAGGTAATAAAGTAGAAATAGCTGCATTAGTAGGTAAGTCTATCGCTGAAAAAGCCTTAAAGGCTGGTGTTGAAACTATTTCTTTTGATAGAGGTGGTTATTTATATCACGGAAGAGTAAAATCATTAGCTGAAGGAGCTAGAGAAGGAGGACTTAAATTCTAAGAAATTATGTATCAAAAATACAAAAGCGCAGAGTTAGTAAAACCAAGTGGATTAGATCTTAAAGATCGTTTAGTTGGAGTACAAAGAGTTACTAAAGTAACTAAAGGAGGTAGAGCATTTGGATTTTCAGCAATCGTTGTGGTTGGTGATGAAGCAGGTGTAGTAGGACATGGTCTAGGTAAATCAAAAGATGTTGCTAGTGCAATAGCAAAAGCAATAGAAGATGCTAAGAAAAATTTAGTACGTATACCTATATCAAAAGGAACATTACCTCACGAACAAAAAGGTAAATATGGTGGTGCAAGAGTAAACATTATACCTGCAGCTCCTGGTACAGGAGTAATTGCTGGAGGAGCTGTTAGAACAGTTTTAGAAGCAGTAGGTGTACACGATGTATTATCTAAGTCTCAAGGATCATCAAACCCACACAATGTAGTAAAAGCTACTTTTGATGCTTTATTACAATTAAGAGACCCACAATCGATTGCTCGTGAAAGAGGAATCTCTTTAGAAAAAGTTTTTAACGGTTAATCAAAACAGAAATGTCTAAGATAAAAGTAAAAAAAGTTAAAAGCGCAATCAATAGAACTCAAAGACAAAAGAGAACTTTAGAAGCTCTTGGTCTTAAAAAGATTGGGCAAGTTGTAGAGCACGAGGCTACTCCTAATATCTTAGGAATGGTAGCAAAAGTAAATCACTTAGTTTCTGTAGAAGAAATTAAATAATAATACTGAAAAATGGATTTAAGTAATTTAAAACCTGCAGAAGGTTCAGTTAAAGGTCAAGGAAAAAGAGTAGGTAGAGGTCAAGGTTCTGGTAAGGGTGGTACTGCAACACGTGGACACAAAGGAGCTAAATCTAGATCAGGATACTCTAAAAAAGTAGGTTTCGAAGGAGGGCAAATGCCAATCCAACGTAGAGTGCCTAAGTTTGGCTTCACTAATATAAATCGTAAAGAGTATCAAGGAGTTAACCTTGACACTATCCAACAATTAGTTGACGATAAGAAAATTAAGGATACTTTAGATTTTGAAACACTTGTAAGTTTAGGACTAGTTGGTAAAAACGAATTAGTTAAAATCTTAGGAAGAGGTGAATTAAAATCAAAGTTAAACGTAACAGCTCATAAATTTACTGCTACAGCTAAAGCTGCTATCGAAGCTGCAGGAGGAGAAGCTGTAACTTTATAAGAATTATAGACGCATGAAATTTATAGAGACATTAAAAAATGTTTGGAAAATCGAAGAACTAAGAAACAGAATCATCGTTACTGTTGGTCTGTTATTAGTTTACAGATTTGGAGCACAAGTGGTATTACCAGGTATAGATGCTGCTCAGTTATCTAACTTACAAACTGAAACTAGTGAAGGTTTATTTGGATTATTAAATGCCTTTACTGGTGGAGCTTTTGCTAATGCTTCAGTTTTTGCTCTAGGAATCATGCCTTACATTTCAGCCTCTATTGTAGTTCAATTAATGGGAATAGCTATTCCATACTTACAAAAGCTACAAAAAGAAGGTGCAAGCGGACAAAAGAAAATAACGCAAATAACAAGATGGTTAACTATAGCAATCTGTCTAGTACAAGCACCAGGTTATTTAGCTAGTTTAGGTCCAGTGTTTGGTATTCCAAATTCAGCATTTTTATTAGGACAAGGAGGAATGTTTTATGTTTCTTCTATAGTAATCTTAGTTACAGGTACAATTTTTGCAATGTGGTTAGGAGAAAAAATAACTGACAAAGGAATTGGTAATGGTATTTCATTATTAATTATGGTTGGTATTATTGCTACCTTACCGAAAGCATTTTTACAAAATGCTGATTCAAGAATGGCAGATGGTAACAACGTAATGATGATTTTATTTGAAGTTGTTATTTGGTTTGCTATCATTTTATTGTCAATCTTATTAGTAATGGCTGTACGTAAAATTGCTGTACAATATGCAAGAAGAACAGCATCTGGTGGTTATGAAAAGAATGTATTTGGATCAAGACAATACATTCCATTAAAGCTTAACGCTTCAGGTGTAATGCCTATCATTTTTGCTCAAGCAATTATGTTTGTTCCAGGTCTTATTGGTAAATCTTCTTTCTTAGAAGATACATCAGCAGGTTTGTGGCTACAAACAAATTTCTCTGATATATTTGGTTTTTGGTACAATTTAGTATTTGCATTATTAATAATTATATTCACATATTTTTATACTGCAATTACAGTACCTACAAACAAAATGGCTGATGATTTAAAACGAAGCGGTGGTTTTATACCAGGTATTCGTCCAGGATCAGAAACATCAGAGTACCTAGACAAGATAATGTCTCAAATAACGTTACCAGGTTCAATATTCTTAGCTTTAATAGCTGTGTTCCCAGCATTTATAGTTAAGTTAATGGGTGTACAACAAGGATGGGCATTATTTTTTGGAGGTACATCATTATTAATTATGGTTGGAGTTGCAATCGATACTATGCAACAAGTAAACTCTTACTTGTTAAATAGACATTACGATGGCTTGATGAAAACAGGTAAAAACAGAAAAGCAGTAGCTTAATATTTTTAACATGGCAAAACAAGCAGCAATAGAACAAGACGGAACAATTATAGAAGCATTATCTAATGCTATGTTCCGAGTAGAATTAGAAAATGGTCACATTGTGACTGCGCATATTTCTGGTAAAATGCGTATGCATTACATTAAACTTTTACCAGGAGATAAAGTAAAATTAGAAATGAGTCCTTACGATTTAACTAAGGCTCGTATAACTTATAGATACTAATACGATGAAAGTAAGAGCATCAATTAAAAAAAGAAGCGCAGATTGTAAAATAGTGCGCAGAAAAGGTAGACTTTACGTCATTAATAAAAAGAATCCTAGATTCAAACAAAGACAAGGGTAATTATGGCAAGAATTGCAGGAGTAGACATACCAAAACAGAAAAGAGGAGTAATCTCTTTAACTTATATCTACGGAGTAGGTAAAAGTAGAGCAAAAGAAATTTTAGCAGCTGCTAAAGTAGACGAAAGCATCAAAGTACAAGACTGGACAGATGATCAAATCGGAGCAATCCGTGATGCTGTTGGTAACTATACTATTGAAGGTGAATTACGTTCTGAAACTCAATTAAACATTAAGCGATTAATGGATATAGGATGTTACAGAGGTATACGTCATAGAGCAGGTCTTCCTTTAAGAGGACAACGTACTAAAAACAACTCTAGAACTAGAAAAGGTAGAAGAAAAACAGTTGCTAACAAGAAAAAAGCAAGCTAATAAACAATTTGGTCTTTAGTATTTAGACGTTGGAAGGAATCTGTTTGAAATTATAAAAGGTTTAGGATTCTAGCGACTATTAACTAAAAACAAAGAACAATAATAATATGGCAAAGACAAACGCTAAAAGTACAAAAAAACGTAAAGTTATTATTGATGCTGTAGGAGAAGCACACATCACAGCTTCTTTTAACAACATCATTATCTCACTTACAAACAAAAAAGGTGACGTAATTTCATGGTCATCTGCAGGTAAGATGGGCTTTAGAGGATCTAAAAAAAATACTCCTTATGCAGCGCAATTAGCAGCAGAAGATGCTTCAGGTGTAGCTAAAGAGGCTGGTTTAAAAAAGGTGAAAGTTTATGTGAAAGGTCCTGGTAATGGTAGAGAATCTGCTATCCGTTCTATTCACAATGCAGGTATCGAAGTAACCGAAATCGTAGATGTTACTCCATTACCACACAACGGATGTCGTCCTCCTAAAAGAAGAAGAGTTTAATAACGTAAAACCTTTTACGTCATTAAAATACATTATAAAATTAATATCATCTGTTTTACAGATGGTATTAATTTTTTGCATAAATTTGCAAACTGAAAAATTTAATAAACAAGTATAACAAGAGATTAACGATTATCGAAGGATAAGATTAAGACCTTAATTCATAATCACTCTTTAATTAATTTAAAAATGGCAAGATATACTGGTCCTAAAACTAAAATAGCTCGTAAATTTGGCGAAGCTATCTTCGGAGACGATAAAGCTTTCGAAAAAAGAAATTACCCTCCAGGACAACATGGAGCAAACAAAAGACGTGGTAAAAAATCTGAATATGCAATCCAATTAATGGAAAAGCAAAAAGCTAAATATACTTATGGTATTTTAGAAAAGCAATTCAGAAACATGTTTAAAAGAGCAACAGCAGCACCTGGAATTACAGGTGAAGTTTTATTACAATTGTGTGAGTCTAGATTAGATAACGTTGTATTTAGAATGGGTATCTCTCCTTCAAGAAGAGGAGCGAGACAATTAGTTTCTCACAGACATATTACTGTTAATGGTGAAGTAGTAAATATTCCTTCATACCAATTAAAAGCAGGAGATGTTGTTGCAGTAAGAGAAAAATCTAAATCACTTGAAGCTATAGAAAGATCACTTTCAAATTCAAGCAATGTATTTGAATGGATTACTTGGAATACAGAGAAAAAAGAAGGAACTTTTGTATCTGTACCAGCAAGAATTCAAATACCAGAAAATATTAACGAGCAATTCATCGTCGAATTATACTCTAAATAATAAATTAACATTGGTATTTAGCCAAAGGGTTTATTCGTATCTCTTCAAACTTATAAACCGCGCAACTAAATAACAATTAAAACGAAGAACAATATGGCAGTATTTAATTTTCAAAAACCTGATAAAGTAATCATGATTGATTCTACTGATTTCGAAGGTAAATTCGAATTCAGACCATTAGAACCAGGTTATGGTTTAACAGTTGGTAATGCTTTACGTAGAGTTTTACTTTCATCTTTAGAAGGTTTTGCAATAACATCAGTTAGAATAGAAGGTGTAGATCACGAATTTTCTACAATACCAGGTGTTGTTGAAGACGTAACAGAAATTATCTTAAACTTAAAACAAGTTCGTTTTAAGCGTCAAATAGAAGATGTAGATAATGAGTCTGTTTCAATTTCAATTTCTGGACAAGAACAAATCGTTGCTGGAGATTTTCAAAAATTTATTTCAGGATTTCAAGTATTAAACGCAGATCAAGTAATCTGTAACTTAGATCCAAAAGTAAATATTAACATGGAAATCACTATCGAAAAAGGTAGAGGTTATGTTCCTGCTGAAGAAAACAAAAAAGCTACAGCTCCTATAGGAACAATTTTTACAGATTCGATTTATACACCAATTAAAAATGTTAAATACAGCATAGAAAATTATCGTGTAGAGCAAAAAACTGATTATGAAAAGTTAGTTTTCGAGATTCAAACAGATGGTTCTATAAATCCACAAGATGCTTTAACAGAAGCAGCTAAAACGTTAATTCACCACTTTATGTTATTCTCAGACGAGAGAATTACTTTAGAAGCTGATGAGATAGCTCAAACTGAAACTTATGATGAAGAATCGCTTCATATGAGACAGTTGCTTAAAACTAAGTTAGTAGATATGGATTTATCTGTTCGTGCTCTTAACTGTTTAAAAGCTGCAGAAGTAGATACTTTAGGTGACTTGGTATCTTTCAATAAAAATGATTTAATGAAGTTCCGTAACTTTGGTAAAAAATCTTTAACAGAGCTTGAAGAGCTTGTTAATGTTAAAGGTCTTAACTTCGGTATGGATCTTTCAAAATACAAATTAGATAAAGACTAACACTTCATATTTTGCTCCTCAAAAAGGGTAGAGCAAGATGATGGTTAAAACAAAAATGTCATGAGACACGGAAAAAAAATAAACCACTTAGGTAGAAAAACAGCACATAGAAAATCTATGTTAGCTAACATGGCTTGTTCTTTAATAGAGCACAAGCGTATCAACACTACTGTTGCTAAAGCAAAAGCTTTAAAAGTTTTTGTAGAGCCAATGATTACTAAAGCTAAAGAAGATACTACTCATAATAGACGTATCGTTTTTAGTCGATTAAGACAAAAAGAGGCTGTTACAGAATTATTTAGAGAAGTAGCAACTAAAGTAGGAGACAGACCAGGTGGGTATACGCGTATTATCAAATTAGGTAATCGTCTAGGAGATAACGCTGATATGGCTATGATCGAGTTAGTAGATTATAACGAAATCTATAACGCTGGTAATAAGCCTAAAAAATCAACAAGAAGAAGTAGACGTGGTGGTTCTAAACCAGCTGCAGCTAAAGTTGATAACACAGTAACTAACGAAGAAGAATAAATGTTAATAAGCATTTAACATATAAAGGATAATCTATTTTAGATTATCCTTTTTTTTATGCAATTTTGTGAAACCTTTATTATTACAATGAAATATCAAAAACTTAAAAAAGCACTTATCTTATTAGAAGACGGAACAATTTTTCATGGAAAAGCAGTAGGCAAAGAAGGCACTGCTTTTGGAGAAGTATGTTTTAATACCGGCATGACTGGTTATCAAGAAATATTTACAGATCCGTCTTACTATGGACAATTAATGGTAACAACCAATGCGCATATTGGTAATTACGGAGTTAATGATGAAGAAGTTGAATCTGACTCAATTAAAATATCAGGATTAATTTGTCGTAACTTTAGTTATGATTTTTCCCGAGTAAAAGCAGATGGATCATTAGAAGATTTTTTAAACAAACATAATCTTTTAGCAATTTCTGATGTAGACACACGCGCATTAGTTACATACATACGTGAAAACGGAGCGATGAATGCAGTTATTTCTACTGAAGTTGATAATGTTGAAGGCTTAAAAGAGCAATTAGCAAAAGTGCCTTCAATGAATGGTTTAGAACTTGCTTCTAAAGTATCAACTAAAGAAGCATATTATGTAGGAGATGAAAATGCTCCTATAAAGATAGCTGCATTAGATATAGGAATAAAAAAGAACATACTTCGTAATTTAGCAACACGTGGCGCATATATAAAAGTCTTCCCTTTTGATAGTACTTTTAAAGATATGAGTGATTGGAATCCTGATGGCTATTTTTTATCAAATGGTCCTGGTGATCCAGAACCTTTAAAAGGAGCTATTGAAGTAGCAAAACAAATTATAGATAAAAATCTCCCTTTATTTGGAATTTGTTTAGGTCACCAAGTTATCGCTTTAGCTAACGGAATTTCTACTTACAAAATGCATCACGGTCATAGAGGTATAAATCACCCTATTATGAACCTAGAAACTGGTAAAGGAGAAATAACATCTCAAAACCATGGTTTTGCAGTAAACAGAGAAGAAGCAGAAGCGCATCCAGACTTAGAAATTACACATGTACATCTTAATGACAATACAGTAGCAGGTTTAAAAATGAAATCTAAAAATGTTTTCTCTGTACAGTATCATCCAGAAGCTAGTCCAGGACCAAATGACTCTACATATCTTTTTGATCAATTCATAGAAAATATAAAATCAAACAAATAAAAAAAAGGCAACGAATATTAAATTTCGTTGCCTTATTTCTTTTACTAAAACGATATAGATTAAATTTTATGTATTTCTTACTTTAAAGCTGTTTATAGTGAGATTTTAACCTTAAATTTGAAGATAATTAACTAAAAATTAAATATATGAGTATTATAATTAATGTTCACGCAAGACAAATTTTTGATTCAAGAGGAAATCCAACAGTAGAAGTAGATGTTGAAACAGAAAATGGATTTTTAGGTAGAGCAGCAGTTCCTTCTGGTGCTTCAACTGGAGAACATGAAGCGGTAGAGCTTAGAGATGGTGGCGATAAATATATGGGTAAAGGTGTAACTAAAGCAGTAGATAATGTTAATAATATTTTAGTAGAAGAACTGCTTGGTGTTAACGTTTTTGAACAAAATTATATTGACACATTAATGTGTAAAATAGATGGTACACCAAATAAATCTAAATTAGGTGCAAACGCTATTTTAGGTGTGTCTTTAGCAGTAGCAAAAGCAGCAGCAGCAGAATTAGGTATGCCTCTTTACAGATACGTTGGTGGTGTTAGTGCAAATACTTTACCTGTTCCAATGATGAATATCATTAACGGTGGATCACATAGTGATGCTCCTATCGCATTTCAAGAGTTTATGGTTATGCCTGTAAAAGCAAAAAACTTTTCACATGCATTACAAATGGGAACAGAAATATTCCATAATCTTAAAAAAGTTTTACACGACAGAAACTTAAGCACTGCAGTAGGAGATGAAGGAGGTTTTGCTCCAACACTAGACGGTACAGAAGATGCATTAGACACTATTGCAAAAGCTGTTAAAAATGCAGGTTATAATTTAGGAGATGATGTAATGATTGCATTAGATTGTGCTGCTGCGGAATTTTATGTAGATGGAAAATACGATTACTCAAAATTTGAAGGTGAAACAGGAAAAGTAAGAACAAGCCAAGAGCAAGCAGATTACTTAGCAGAATTAGCAGGCAAATATCCAATTATTTCTATAGAAGATGGTATGGACGAAAATGATTGGGAAGGTTGGAAGTATTTAACTGAAAAAATTGGAGATAAAGTACAATTAGTTGGTGACGATTTATATGTAACAAATGTAGAACGTTTATCTAGAGGAATTGACCAAGATATAGCCAATTCAATTTTAATTAAAGTAAACCAAATTGGTACTTTAACCGAAACTATTGCAGCTGTAAATATGGCTCATAATGCTGGTTATACTTCAGTAATGTCTCACAGATCAGGAGAAACAGAAGATAACACAATTGCTGATTTAGCAGTTGCATTAAACTGTGGTCAAATTAAAACAGGATCAGCATCTCGAAGTGATCGTATGGCTAAATACAATCAATTACTTCGCATAGAAGAAGAGCTAGGAGATGTAGCTTATTATCCAAAAGAAAAGGCTTTTAAAGTAAATAAATAATTACTTTTCCTCATAAAAACTATAGAAAACTCTCATCTAAAATGATGAGAGTTTTTTTTTGATAATAAATAACTATATCAATATAGCAAAATCCATGTTAATACGCTTTAAAAAACGGCTTAGTTTTCGTACTTTTACAGCACTTATTTTAACTAAATTATACAAATATTATATATGTCAAATACAGCAATTCTAGAGATTAATGGTGAAAAACACGAATTTCCATTAATTGTAGGTACAGAAAATGAAATAGGAATAGATATTAAAACACTTAGAGGTGTAACCGGTGGCGTTACAACAATAGACCCAGGATACAAAAATACTGGTTCTTGCGAAAGTGCTATTACATTTCTAAATGGTGAAGAAGGTGTATTAAGATATAGAGGTTATGCTATAGAAGATCTTGCAGAAAAAGCAGACTTTTTAGAAGTTGCTTACTTACTAATTTTTGGTAATTTACCAACACAAGAGCAGTTAGATAAATTTCATTCAGATATTAAGAAAGAATCTGTAGTAGATGATGATATAAAGAAAATATTAGATGCTTTTCCTAAGACAGCTCATCCTATGGGTGTTTTAGCATCTTTAACAAGTGCTTTAACAGCGTTTAATCCTTCTTCTGTAAATGTAGATTCAGAAGATGATATGTACAATGCTATTGTTAAAATCTTAGGTAAATTTCCTGTGCTTGTAGCATGGACAATGCGTAAAAAACAAGGATTGCCATTAAATTATGGTAGTGAAGATTTAGGTTACGTAGAAAACATTTTAAAAATGATGTTTGAAAAACCTAACAAACCATATGAGCAAAATGATATTTTAATCAATGCATTAGATAAGTTATTAATCTTACATGCAGACCATGAGCAGAATTGTTCAACATCTACAGTTAGAATTGTAGGTTCTTCTCACGCAGGTTTATTTGCATCTTTATCAGCTGGTATATCTGCACTTTGGGGACCACTTCACGGTGGAGCAAATCAAGCTGTTTTAGAAATGCTAGAAGGAATTAAAGAAGATGGTGGTGATACAAAAAAATACATGGCTAAGGCAAAAGACAAAGAAGACCCTTTCCGTTTAATGGGCTTTGGTCACCGTGTTTATAAAAACTTTGATCCAAGAGCAAAAATCATCAAAAAAGCTGCAGACGAAGTTTTAGGAGACTTAGGTGTAGAAGATCCTGTATTAGATATTGCAAAAGGATTAGCTGAAGAAGCATTAAGCGATGACTACTTTGTAAAACGTAAGTTATATCCAAACGTAGATTTCTATTCAGGAATTATCTATAGAGCAATGGGCATACCTGTAGAAATGTTTACAGTAATGTTTGCTTTAGGACGTTTACCAGGTTGGATTGCACAATGGAGAGAAATGCGTTTACGTAAAGAACCAATTGGACGTCCAAGACAAATTTACATTGGTGAAAACCACAGAGAATTTAAATCTATTAACGAAAGATAAAACTAATATAACTTTTAAAACAAGCTTCATAATTATTTATGAAGCTTTTTTATATATTTAATTTATGCTACAATTAAACGTAAAAAACGAAACATCTCGGCTTCGAGCTGTAGTTTTAGGCACCGCAAAAAATAATGGTCCAACACCAAAAATAGAAGAAGCTTACGACCCTAAATCTTTAGAGCATATTAAAGCAGGAACATATCCAGTTGAAGAAGATATGGTAAAAGAAATGGAAGCTGTCGCAAAAGTTTTTGAAAAATATGATGTAAAAGTATTTAGACCAGAAATAATAGAGAATTGTAACCAAATATTTGCTAGAGATATAGCTTTTGTAATAGACGATGTGTTTGTTAAAGCAAATATTCTTCCTGACCGTGAAAACGAATTAGAAGCAGTACAATATGTAATAGATCAAATAGATCCAAATAAAGTAATACGTCCACCAGAAGAAGCTCATATAGAAGGTGGAGATGTCATGCTTTGGAACGACTATATTTTTATCGGGACTTACAGAGGAGAAGATTATTCAGATTATATAGTTGCAAGAACTAATGAAGCAGGTGTAAATTATATCAAAGAAAAATTTCCTTATAAAAAAGTAAAGAGTTTTGACTTAAATAAATCTCAAACTAACCCTTACGATAATGCGCTGCATTTAGACTGTTGTTTCCAACCCATAGGAACAGATAAAGCGATCTTACATAAAGAAGGATTTAGAGATGAAACTGAATTTGAATGGTTACTAAATTTCTTCGGAAAAGAAAACTGCTTTATTATTTCTAAAGAAGAAATGTACAATATGAATAGCAACATTTTTTCAATTTCAGAAGATGTTATCATTTCAGAAAAAAACTTTACACGTTTAAATACTTGGCTTAGAGAACAAGGTTTTACTGTAGAAGAAGTCCCTTACGCAGAAATAGCCAAACAAGAAGGTTTACTACGTTGTAGTACAATGCCATTAATAAGAGACTAATTTTATTTGTAACTGTAAGATATTTCTTTAATTTTGAATTTTTAATCAATAAATTCAAACCATGAAAAAACTTACATTATTATTATTTTTATTAACTGTATCCGTAAAAGCTCAAATTACTTATGAAAGAGGATATTTTATAGATGAAAATGATAATAAAACAGAATGTTTAATAAGAAATTTAGATTGGTCTAACAGTCCAGATAAGTTTATTTATAAATTAAACGAATCGTCAAATTCTCAACAAAAATCTATTAGTTCTGTAAAAGAATTTAGGGTTTATGATACAGACCAATATTATATTAAACATCTTTTAACTCAAGATTTAAAAGACCTTGAGAATAAAATTATTAAAAGAATAGATAATTATATTTTTTTAAAAGTACTATTGATCGGTAAAGCATCTCTTTATAAGTATCAAAACGAAGAAGATTATTTTTTTTATAGTATAGAAGGACAAGCTCCGGAATATTTAAGTCATACAAAATATTTAAAAGAAAAAAATAAGGTTGTAGAAACTCATGACTATAAAAAGAAACTTTATGAAGTTTTATTATGCGATAATTTTACAATGAAGACATTTACAAAGTTGAATTATAGAAATGATGCATTAGTAAATCTTTTCGAAAAATATAATAAATGTATAGATCAAGAATTTAATCAGATATACAAAAAAAGAACAAAAACTATTTATAGATTAAAAGCATTAGGAGGATTAAGTACATATTCAAAAATATCAAATAATTATACTTATAAATATGAATATGGATTAGCACCAAGTACAGGTCTTGATGATTATAGTGTAACAAAAACCTCTGAAAGAAATGTCAATTTTGAAGGAGGATCAAGTATTGCTTTTGGTGTTGAAGCAGAAATTGTCTTACCTATTCAAAGAAATAAATGGAGTGTTTTTATAGCACCTAACTATCAAAATATTTCTAATACAAAATTTGAGGAGTATTTTACTCAAGAAGATGGATTAATAGATTTTTCCTATAGATCAAATCTATCTTACTCTTTCATAGAGCTACCAATTGGTTTAAGAAATTATATTTTACTTAACGATAAACTAAACCTTTTCCTTCAAGTTGCTTATGTCAGAAATTTTGTTTTGAGTTCAGAATATAATCAAGAATTAATACTAGAATCAACGTTTCTTCAAGATTACAATTACTCGATTCTTTCAAAAGAAAATGAAACCAAAAAAAATTCAAGCTTTTTTATTGGTATAGGATGTGAGTATAATAAAAAAATGTCATTGGCAATTAATTACTATCTTTCTAAAAAACATAAGGTAAATGATGAGTTCCAATCAGATATTAAAGGAGGTGTTTCATTAATAGCGACTTACAACATATTATAATTTGTAATAAATTATAGTTATATAAAAAGATAAAAAACCACCTTTTTTAGGTGGTTTTTTAAACTAAAATCTAATCTTAAAGCTTACATTAGGCGTTATTCGTAAAGATTCATTTTCAATTTTTAAAATTTCTCCGTCATTAATAGTATAGTAAGTATTTATAGTATTTTTTTTGTTTAAAATATTCCAGATAGAAGCACCTAAAATGGCTCTGTTGGTTCCTAAGTTAAACTGATATGTTGCCGAAAAATCTGCTCTTAAATAATCATCTAACCGACTATTGTTTGGAGAGTTATAAATGATAGTGTTATTGTTTGAGTCTTCATAATTTGGTGTTGTAAAAGGTCTACCTGAATGCCAATTTAAACCTAAAGCTAATTTTAAATCATTTAGAGTAAAAGTACCTGCAAAATCAATAACATGATTTATGTCAAAGTTGTTAGGGAAAGAAGCTCCTTCATTTAAATCCTCAAAAGTGTAATTGTTTTTAGAGTAGCTATAGCTTAACCAAGCTCCAAATTTCTGAAATTGCTTATTTACTAAAAGGTCAACACCTTTAATTTCATAATTACCAATTGCATTTACAAATTGATACTGATTTTGAAAACCTTGACTACGTGTAGTAATACCGTCTACGTGTTTAATAAATGCTTCTGCAGTAACTAGTAATTTATTTTTGTTATAAGATAAACCAAAGCTTGCTTGTCTACTTTTTACAACCGGAATTGTTGTGTTGTTTGCTAGTACCCAACGACGTTTTTCTATACCTAAAAAGTCTTTTTGTAAATCTATAATTTGAGTGGTGCTTTGACTTTTATATTCAGCAGAAATTTCTGCTCTAAAATAATTTAAAAACCTATGGTTTATGTGTAATCTAGGTTCAACTAGATGTAAATTAAATTTTTTAAAATAGTTATCTCTAATTCCTAATCTAGCCGAAGTATTTTTATTTTTAGATTGAAATTGAGCTTCTACAAAACCAGAATACGTCCTAATAACACGTTTAATATAACTTTTAAATACAGGGTTATTAACATCTTCTAGGTTACTTATTCCTACTTCTGTAAATTGGAAACCTTCATTAATATTAATAGTAGGACTTAAGTTATAATTAACATGTAACTTTAAACCTCCATCAACTACTTCATTTTCTTGAATCAGGCGTTGATTATTTAAAACATCAAAGTTAGTTGCATCCAAGTCGTAATTAGAATAATAGATTTGTACAAAGGTATTAAGCTTCTTATTCCATTGTCGCTCGTAAGTTATTCCAGTAGCTATGTTATGCTGTTTTAATTGACTGTTAAAAGTTTCGTTGGTTGTATTAATTGTTGCTTCTTCATTATAATCTAAAGCGTTATAAATATTTAAAAAGTTGAATCTTATTTTATCTTTTTCAGTTAAATCATAAAGAAATTTTACAGCAGTATCATAAAAGTAAAAATGTTCATCTTTAGAAACTGCAGCATCTTCTGTATTAGTCAAATCGGTATCCTGAAACACACGATCAAAATAGTTGTTATAAGTTGGTGTGTATAAAACATCTGTTACAGATCGTCTTGCTGCAATTTGAATTTCAGTCTTTTTGCCTAAAGGAATTTTAGCATATCCGTCTGCACTAATCAAATTAAGCCCCATACCAATATTGCTGTCAGAACTTATTTTGTCTGATAGTTGCATATCTACAATACTTGATATACCATCGCCATATTTGGCACTACTCCCGTTTTTAATCACAGAAATTTTATGTGTTAATTGCGGATTAAAAGCCGAAATCAATCCAAAAAAATGTCCAGATTGGTACATTTTAATACCATCATAAAGAAATAAGTTTTGGTCATGTGTACCACCTCTAACATTAATGTTTGATACAGTTTCGTCTACGCTTAAAACACCTGGTAAAGCTTGTATAGTTTGTAACACATCGGCTTCTATTAAACCTGGTAAAATGCCAAATTGTTTTGGTTTTATATTTATGCTTCCGGTGTTACTTTTAGATATACCAGACGTTAAATAATTTGTAATTGTAACTTCTTCTAACTGTTGTACAGACGTGTCTTCTGTTTTATCATACTTAACTATGGTATAAAATTGCTGATCAATTTTGTTAAACTGAAGATTGGTTTTTAAAGAGATTTCATTTAAAATATGATCTAAAGAATTTTCTGTAGAAATGTCTATTAATAGTTTTTTTACATCTTTATCTGCGTAAGAAAAACTTACTTTATGTTTAGCTTCAATTAAGGATAAAACTTCTGTTAAAGGTCGTTTTTGGTTTTGAGAAAAACCATTAAACAAACACAAAAAATATATGATTATATATGAATAAGTTTTAAGCTTGTTACTCACGCTTTAATATTATGGTTTGATTAGATTTTTTGTAAGTAAGTTGTAAAGGTTGAGTTATTGATTTAAGAGCCAAGTCAAGATTATCATGCGTAAATCTACCTGTAAATAATAAGTCGGTATTAATGTTTTTAGCTTCAACTTTTACGTTGTACTGTCTTTCAAACTCGGCAATAACTTCTTTTAAGGGTAAACTTTTAAATGCACTTGTATTAGATAACCATTGTGGTTTGCTATAATCAGTTTTATTATTAATAACCAAATCGTTTAATACTAAAAACGACTCGCCTGGTTTGATTTTGGTTTTGTTATTTTTATAAGTGACTAGCACTAAACCTTCGTAGCAGGTTACTTCAAAAAAGTTATCACGTTGTTTTACATTAAACTCAGTGCCTAAAACTGTTACTGTACCAGTTGTAGTGTTTACGTTAAATGAGCTTCCTTTTTCAACATCAAAAAAGGCTTCCCCTTTAAGGGTTATATTTCTGTTGTTTTTCCAGTCGCTTTTGTTAAATGTTATGCTTGATAAAGCATTTAAATTTACTTTGGAATTATCTGGTAAGTCAACAGTAATTTTTTCTGAAAAATCTGTAGTAAAAGTAGTATCCAATGTTGTAGTATAATAATATGCACCAAAACATAAAACTAGGATAGCAGCAATTTTTAATACAGGTTGTAACCAATTGGTGTTGCTCTGTTTTTTTGTTTCTATTTTATGTAGTACCATTTTTAGGGCTTCATCTTCATTAAATTCAGTAGCTTTAAAACCTTTAGAATAGTTAGATAGCTTAGTAAGTGCTTCGTAATCTTCAAGCGCTTTAAAAGCTTCTAACTCTTTAGGAGTTAAACTATTGTCTAGCCATTTTTTTATTAAATATTCTTTTTCCATAAATTTCACTTCAATAATATAACAAGTTGGATTTTAAAATTCCTACCTTCACTTTAATCTTTTTAATTAATAATCTTATAAACCTTCTATTTCTTTTCTTAATTTTTTTAAAGCTCCATAAATACGTTTTTCTACTGCTTTTGTACTTATATCTAAAATTTCAGCAATCTCTTTAAAGCGCTTACCTTCTGTACGATTCATCAAGAAAGCGACACGTTCGGCTTCGGTAAGATTTGCAATAGCGTTTTCTAATTTTTTTCGATATTGATTTTCTTCCATTAAAAATTCAGGACTTTCGTTGCTATGCTCTTTCGGTTTATTTTTTTGATGTTTTAAAACTACTTTTTGGTGTGCAACCTCGTTAAGCATTAAGTTATTAGCAATAGTGTAGACGTAACTTTTTGCTTTATTTGGTGGCACTTTTTTACAGTTTTCCCATAGTTTAATAAAAGCGTCTTGAACTTTATCTTGAGGGTTTAATCGTTCTCCAAACTTATAATATAAAAAGTCATGTAAATTTTTAGAATGCTTTTTAAAGAAGACTTTAAATAAATTTTGATTGCAAATATTTTTATGTAAATCTTCAGACATTAGATTGGTTATTAGTAATTTCTCAAAAAAAGAAAAAATTTTTTAGAAACCCAAGGTAGGAATTTTTTAAACATGTCTGTTTTATAATTGAAGCATGGGAAAAACAAGCTTTGAAAAGAAAATATCAATTAAAAAACTACAATTATGAAATCGACCATTAATTTTTTTAAACTAAAACACTTTGTTTACTTGTCGTTTTTAGCATTAATGCTAACAATGTCTTGTCAAAACGAAGAAACCGAAATTATCAATCCTTCAAATGAAGATATAATTGAAGGCGACTCAACAGCTGCTAACTTAATGTTAAGAATGGCTTCTAATGATGGGTCTGAAGATAATATAGTAGATTATGCCAACTGTTTAGAAGTTGTGTTGCCCGTAACTGTTACGGCAAATGGTGTTACAATTACAATACAAAGTGTAGCAGATTATAGTCAATTAGAAAATATTTTAGATGCTTTTACTAATGATGATGATCAGGTAAATATTACATTTCCAATTACTGTGACTTTAAACAATTATACAGAAATTCAAATTACTAGTCAGCAAGAATTAGAAGAGTTAATTGACGATTGTTTAGGAGAAAATGAAGATGATGATGATATAGAATGTATTGACTTTGTATATCCAGTATCCTTTTCAATTTATAATACAGATTTTCAGGTTATCAATACAGTGACAATAAATACCGATGAAGCTTTATATAACTTTTTAGAAGATTTAGACGGACCAATTTTAGCAAGTTTAGATTTTCCTGTAACATTAATAACCGCTTCAGGAAACACTGTAATTGTAAATAATAACCAAGAATTAGAAGTAGCTATAAGCGATGCAGATGGTACATGCGACGAAGATGATGATTACGATTGGAATGACGATGACAATAACTGTACAGACGAAAATGTAGAACTAAACCTAAAAGAATGTTTATGGGATATTTCAAACTATAACAATTCTAATGTATTTAGCGATTATTACATAGATTTTAATACTAATTATCAATTTTCTGTTTTAAACGAAGCTGGTAATATAATTCATGATGGTAGTTGGTCAGTAACTCAGGACGGAGCAATCATAACTTTAAATTTTACAACAGATTGGGAAGACTTAGCAGGCGATTGGACAATTGTTAATTGTGATGATGAAGACGAGTACAATTTAGATAACGGTCAAATCACAATGCAAATAGAACAAGACTGTACTGTTAGCAATAATCCATTAGGTTGTTTAGAAGCTAATGATATTGTAAAGTGCGACGAAAACAATGATGGACTAGAAACGTTCAATCTTTATGAAGGTTTAAGTGATATTGATGGTTGTACAATATCAAGTCCCGTACAAGTAAGCTTTCATGAAACTATAGTAGATGCAGAAACTAATGTTAATGCTATACCAAATGTAACCGCATATAGTAATATTTCAAGTCCTCAAACTATTTATGTAAGAATAGAAGTGCTAAATAATCCAAGTCAATTTGAAATTTTAGAACTAGGCTTAATCTTAGAAGATTGTAGTTTAAATTGCACAGAATCAGATGTAAACTCATATTTACAAACCTGTGTGTGGAATGTTGTTAACCTTAATGGTAGTGATAATCTATTAAACTTCAATTTAACTTTTGAAGATAATGCAGATATAGCAATTACAGATACAGATAATGGTAATTCTTACAATGGATATTGGAATGTTACAGAAGAAACTTCTGGCGAAATTATTTTAGAATTAGCCAATATTTCAGGTCCAAATATCCAAGCAATATCAGATTATTGGAGCTTGATTGAGTGTGATTCAGACAGATTGAAATTTGAAAATGCAAGCGGAGAATATCTAATTTTAGAACAATTACCATGTTATTCAGAAACAGATTTATTTAATACAATAACCGAGTGCGATTGGACTGTATATAGCTACATTAATGCAGGTGTAGACCAAACTAGTACATATGCTGGACAAACATTCACTTTTAATGAAAATGAATTTGTTTATGCAGTAGAAGGAGAAACTATTAACTACGGAAGTTTGTCTGCAGAAAACACAGCTAGCGATCAATTAGTAGTGTTATTTGCAATGCAAGGAACATCTTCAGGATTAGGCGGTTATTACACAGTAACAAGTATAACAGACGATTATATTATTTTTTCAGCAAATGGAACAACTTTAAAGCTAGAAAAAGAATGTAATAACACCACAGATGGAGATGTTGATCAGATACAAAACTGGTTATATGATGGTATTTGGCAAATTACATACTCTACTATGGAAGGCGTAGATAACACATCAGATTACTCAGGAATAACTTTTAATTTTTCTTCAGGAGCAAACATTCAAGCAAATAATGCCGGTACTATAACTAACCTACAAGGTGAAGTGGTAAGAGACGAAAATGGTAATTTAAGATACGTTATTAACTACTTAGGTATCTTCCCTTACTGGCAAATGGATGACGATTGGTACATTACAGAAGTTAATAGCAATAGATTAGAGTTACATCATGTTAACGATGATAATAACAACGAATTTGTTTTTGTTTTCGAAAAAATATAAAAGCAAACATGCAATTATATTAAAGACTGTCTTAAAAAAGACAGTCTTTTTTTATTCAATTTAATCTCATTAAGACTTTACAAATACGCTACAAATTGCTATTTTTGTGCTTCTTAAAAAAATAGGAAAATTATGTTTAATAATTTAAGTGAAAAGTTAGATAAAGCATTACACGTACTAAAAGGTCATGGTAGCATTACAGAAGTAAACGTTGCAGAGACTTTAAAAGAAGTAAGACGTGCGCTTTTAGATGCCGATGTTAACTATAAAATTGCTAAAGATTTTACTAAAACAGTAAAAGAAAAAGCGCTTGGTCAAGACGTATTAACAACGTTACAACCAGGACAGTTAATGGTTAAAATCGTTAAAGACGAGTTAACCGAACTTATGGGTGGTGATGCAGAAGGTATTAACATGTCTGGTGCGCCAACTGTAATTTTAATGTCAGGTTTACAAGGTTCTGGTAAAACTACCTTTTCGGGTAAACTAGCTAATTACTTAAAAAACAAAAAAACAAAAAAACCTTTACTAGTCGCTTGTGACGTGTATCGTCCAGCAGCGGTAGATCAGTTACACGTAGTTGGTGACCAAATAAAGGTAGATGTATATAGTGATAAAGGTAACACAGATCCTGTAGCAATAGCGCAAGCAGGTATTGCACATGCTAAAGCTAACGGGCACAATGTGGTCATTATAGATACCGCTGGTCGTTTGGCTGTAGATGAAGCTATGATGACCGAAATCTCTAACATCCATAAAGCTATACAACCACAAGAAACACTATTTGTTGTAGACTCTATGACAGGTCAAGATGCTGTTAATACAGCAAAAGCCTTCAACGATGTATTAAATTTTGATGGTGTAATCTTAACCAAATTAGATGGTGATACACGTGGTGGAGCCGCAATTTCTATTAAGTCTGTAGTAAACAAACCAATTAAGTTTATTGGTACAGGAGAGAAGATGGAAGCAATCGATGTCTTCTATCCTTCACGTATGGCAGATCGTATCCTTGGTATGGGTGATGTTGTGTCTTTAGTAGAAAGAGCTCAAGAACAGTTTGATGAGCAAGAAGCAAGAAAATTACAGAAGAAAATAGCTAAAAACCAATTTGGTTTTGACGATTTCTTAAAACAAATCCAGCAAATCAAAAAGATGGGTAACATGAAAGACCTTATCGGAATGATACCAGGAGCTGGAAAAATGATGAAAAATATAGATATAGATGACGATGCTTTTAAAGGTATAGAAGCAATAATTCATTCTATGACTCCAAAAGAACGCGCTAATCCTTCAATCATAAATGCAAGTAGAAAAAAACGTATCGGAAAAGGCTCTGGTACATCTGTTCAAGAAGTCAATCAGTTACTAAAACAGTTTGACCAAATGAGCAAAATGATGAAAATGATGCAAGGTGGCGGCGGAAAACGTATGATGCAAGCAATGAAAAACATGAGGTAACTCATGTTTTTTTGTTTTAAAAACAAACAGTAAAATAAGTTAAATTACCAATATTAAATAACAACAACACAACATGACAATTCTTGACGGAAAAAAGGTAAGTAACGACATAAAAAACGAAATTAAAGCTGAAGTCGATAAGATGAAAGCAAATGGCGAAAAAGTGCCACATCTTGCTGCAGTAATTGTAGGTAATGACGGAGCAAGTTTAACCTACGTAGGAAGTAAAGTAAGAGCTTGCGAACGTGTAGGATTTGAATCTACAATGGTACGTATGTCTAATACAACTAGCGAAATTGAATTACTTGATAAAATAGAAGAGTTAAATGAAAATGATGATATAGATGGATTTATCATTCAATTACCTTTACCACCTCAAATAGATACACAAAAGGTATTAATGGCTGTTCACCCAGATAAAGATGTAGATGGATTTCATCCTATGAATTTTGGTAAAATGGCTTTAGATATGTCAACCTTTATTCCTGCAACTCCATTTGGAATATTAGAACTGTTAGATCGTTATCAAGTAGACACAAAAGGTAAGCATACTGTAGTAATTGGGAGGTCGCATATTGTAGGAAGACCGATGAGTATTTTAATGGGACGTAAAGGCTTTCCTGGTAATTCAACCGTAACATTAACGCACAGTCATACTAAAAACATTACACAAATTACAAGTCAAGCAGATATTATTATTTCCGCATTAGGTGTACCAAATTTTTTAAAAGCCGAAATGGTAAAAGACGATGCTGTAATTATTGATGTTGGTATTACACGTGTTCCGGACGAAGAAGCTGCTAAGGGTTATGTTATTACAGGAGATGTAGACTATGAAAATGTAAGTAAAAAAGCAAGTTTTATTACGCCTGTTCCTGGTGGAGTAGGACCAATGACAATTGCAATGCTACTTAAAAACACTTTATTAGCAAGAGAACGACACAGAAAAATAAATAAAAAATAAATGTCTATTTTTAAAACCTGAATTTAATTCAGGTTTTTTTATGCCTTTATCTCAACGTGTTTTATTTGGAAGTTTAGAACATATACTGCCTATTGCTATAGCTGTAATAGCAACAATTGTTTTAATTCGATTTGCATTAAATCAAACTACAATAAACCAAAACAAAATATTTAAATATTTAGGTGTTTTTGTTTCTGGCTTTATGGCAGTGTTTCATTTATATCAGATTTGCTTTGGATATTATGATGTTACTTCAGACTTACCTTTGTTTCTGTGTAGTTTTATGGCATTATTCATCTTTATTTTTACTACATCAAGAAGGTTCTGGTTGTTTGAGATATTATTGTTTTGGATAATTCTGGGTACATCTCAAGGTGTTATTACACCAGATATAGAAGTTGGTTTTCCTTCTTTTGACTATTTTAGATATTGGATTGTTCACTTAGGGTTACTAACCATTATCAGTTATGCAATTGTAGTTTTAAAGATGAAACCTAAGTTAAAAAGTGTTTTTAAATCCTTTTTAGTATTACAACTGTATATGGTTGTTTTAATGGTTATAAATTACTTTTTAGAAGCTAATTATTCTTATTTAAATAAAAAACCAATCTCGGGATCTGTGTTAGATTATTTAGGAGATTGGCCTTATTATATTATTAAAGTACAGTTAATCTTAGTGCCTGCATTTATGTTAATTTATTTTCCTTTTTATATTGTAAGTAGAAAGAAAAACTAAATTAATTTTTACGTCTGTTTCTAGATTGCTTTGCTTGAAACGTTTTTGTCGAATCTTCTAAAAGTGTGTTTAAAGTTTTGATTTCATCCTTAGTAAATTCTCGATACTTTCCAACAGGTACGTCTAGTTTTATATTCATTATTCTAACACGTTTTAAGGTTTGTACTTCGTAACCTAAATACGTACACATACGTCTAATTTGACGGTTTAAACCTTGTGTTAAAATTATATTGAAAGTATGACTATCTAACTTTTTAACCTTGCATTTTTTTGTGGTTTTACCTAATTCTTCCAGAGGTATTCCGTTAGACATTCTATTTATAAATGTTTGAGAAATTGGTTTGTCTACGGTAACTACATATTCTTTTTCATGATTGTTGCTGGCGCGAAGTATTTTGTTAACAATATCACCATCATCAGTCAAAAAAATTAATCCTTCACTTGGTTTGTCCAAACGACCAATAGGGAAGATGCGTTTTGGGTAATTAATAAAGTCTATAATATTGTCTTTTTCAACTTTAGTATCTGTAGTGCAAACAATACCAACAGGTTTATTAAAAGCTAAATAAACAAAACTGTCTTTGTTGTTTTTGATAATTTCTCCATCTACAGCAACAGTATCTTTTGGGGCTACTTTTGTACCCATTTCTGGGACAACTCCATTAATAGTTACACGACCAGCATCAATAAGTTTGTCTGCTTCACGACGTGAGCAGTAACCAGCTTCGCTAAGGTATTTATTAAGTCTTGTTAATTGTTGTTCTTCCAAAATTAGCTGTTTATAAAGTTTAAAATTTCGTCGTCTATACTATCATGTTTTAAACTGTGTCCTAGACCTTCTGTAGTTTTTAAAGTTGAATTTTTATAATGTTTTGCAATTAATTCAGCTTCGTCATAATCTATAATTTTGTCAGATTTATCATGAATAATTAATCCTTCGGCTTCAATATCTTTTGAAAAATTAGCTGAAGAAAAAAATGCAGGTTCATTATCGTATTTATCAACCACTAATCGGTTTAATCCATTTTCAATTTTACGATTATAGCTTAGCATATTGACGTAATTTTTGAAAATTTTGGTAAACTCTGAAGGAGCGCCAAGTAATACTAGTTTTTCAATACTTTTTAATTGATATTTATACTGAAAAAATACCGTAGCCATACCACCAACCGAATGACCAACAATAACAGTTGGTTGATAATGAGAGGCAACAACGTTAATAAACTCTGAATACAAAATAGCGTTAAATTGCGTACCACTTGATTGCCCATGTGCTGGAGCATCTAACGCAATAATATTATGTCCGTTTTGGTGTAATTTATTGATTAAAGATTTCCAACGGTAAGTATTACTTTCCCAACCATGCGCTAATAAAACGGTTTGTTTTTCTCCATTCCATCGATAGGTTTGGATGGTATAATCTTGATACTTTAAAGTAGATTGTTCTGCTTTGTCTAAAAAGTTTTTATGCGTCTGGTTTAAACGACCTTTGCGTGGCGTAGCAAATAAATTTAATGCTTTTGTACTAGCATATTTTGGTGCTACATGACTTATGGTATTTAGCGATGTGCCAATTATTTTTGGCAAAGCTTTTTTGATTATTTTTTTCATTTTTATTGGTCTTCTCTGTGCACTAAATCCATTGAAAATGCTGGTGTGCAGATAGAAATATACTCACAAGCTACCGTAAAAGGGTTAGAGTATTGTATTCTTGTGTTTCTTTCAATTTTAATAGATTGTCCAGCTTCTAAAACTACCGTTTCATTTTCAATAATAAATTGCTTTTTACCTTTTATAATATACGTAAATTCATCAAATTCTGGTGTTTGAAAAGGTTCTGACCAACCAGCAGGTGCAATCATATGCGCAATGCTAATATCTTTATTTCCATCTGTAGCTTGCCCAAAATGTTCTTCTATTAACTTTCCGTCAGTTGTTGGTACAACAAAAGGACTATTTTGTATGGTATATTTTTTCATTGTTCAGTAGCTTTTTCATAGGTTTTCAATATGCTTTCTAGAGCGTTATAATCTTCAATTGTAAGAAAAGATTTTTCTATTCTAAAATCATTTTGTTGATCAGAAATTAATCGCATTCCGTGTTGGTTTCGGTTAATTCTTTTCAAATCATTTAAATTAAAAGATTTGCTAAAAATACCTTTAGTTTTAATAATGTTGTTATCTATTTGATAGATTATTCCTTTGTCAAAAAAATATGCCAAAACATAAAAAACAACTAATGGAATACCAAGATATTTATACCATATAGAGTTTTTACTGTCATAATAAAACATGGCAATAGAGTAAATAATCCATAAAACAGCAGCAATAAGATTTGCTTTTTTCTTTTTTGAATTTTTAAACTCGATAACACTCATTAATTACTTGTTTAATATTTTTACTAAATACTAAATACTAAATACTAAATACTAAATACTAAATACTAAATACTAAATACTAAATACCTTTTTACCATCCAATCATAAAATGTTTGATTTTTGCTTTGCTAGGTATGTTAGCAGGTTCTATAGTTTTTGTGATGTCAAATTTAAATTCTGCAGGTA
This sequence comes from Mesoflavibacter sp. CH_XMU1422-2, assembly GCF_037029245.1. Taxonomy (NCBI): domain Bacteria; kingdom Pseudomonadati; phylum Bacteroidota; class Flavobacteriia; order Flavobacteriales; family Flavobacteriaceae; genus Mesoflavibacter; species Mesoflavibacter sp. CH_XMU1422-2. The sequence goes on from NZ_JAYMEE010000060.1 coordinate 53,834, forward strand.
AATCGTTTTTATCAAATAAAAACATCATTTTACTTCCTTTTACAAAAACCGAAGCACTTTTAAACGAGTTTTGAATTTTAGAAATTGTGTAATTTTTTTCTATATCTTCAAAAGTACTTAAGTTATTTACTCCTTTTTCTGTTTGATATCTTGGGTCTTTAAATTTTACTATTGAAATAGTTGAGGTGCTATCTAAAACTTGTTTTGGAGTTATTGAAAGTAAATGTTTTCCGCCTGTTTCATAAACTTCTATTGTGTTTACAGAACCAGCAAACTCATCACCAGCTATTGGTTTTACAATTGAGTCTTTAGCAAAAATGATATCTAAATCTTTTATTTGAGTACTGTCGGTAAGCATTCCTATGTTTTGTTCTTTAACTAAAAACGGATCTACTTCATTTTTACAAGAAGTTGCTAATATAGCAATGGTACTTAAGGCTAATATTGTTTTTTTCATATACATTTTAAATGTTTATTTGATAACTTTTTTTAGTATACCAAAAGCGGCTCTAATAAATGTAGCGCTAGTTAATACTTTTATAATTGGGTTTTGTCTTGTACTTTTTCTGGTTGAGGTTTTTCTAGATGCTTTTTCTTTTGCTTCTCTTTCTTCTTCTTTTGCTTTAGCTATTTCTGCTTTTTCAATTTTTTTGTTAAGCATTTCGTAAGCACTTTCTCTATCAATATTTTCGTTGTATTTTAAAACTAATTTAGAGTCGTCTAACAGGTTTTTTAATTCGGTATCAGTTAAAATATCCATTCTACTCATTGGAGCACGCATCATGGTAGCAGCTAATGGTGTTGGCCTTCCTTTTTCGTTTAAAGCAGATACTAAAGCTTCTCCTGTTCCTAAAGCAGTTAAAACTTCTGCAGTGTCATAATAATCGGTATCTGGATAATTTTGTGCTGTTAGCTTAATTGCTTTTCTATCTTTTGCTGTAAATGCACGTAAAGCATGCTGAATTTTTAATCCTAATTGACCTAAAACGCCTTCAGGCACATCTGTTGGGTTTTGTGTGACAAAATAGATTCCAATACCTTTACTTCGTATTAGTTTTACAATGCTTTCTATTTGATTAAGTAAGGCTTTAGAGGCTTGGTCAAAAATTAAATGCGCCTCGTCTATAAACATGATTAATTCAGGTCTATCTGCGTCACCCTTTTCTGGAAAAGTTTCATAGATTTCTGCTAGAAGACTTAACATAAACGTCGAAAATAATTTAGGTCTATCTTGTATATCTGTTAATCTAATAATATTTATATAACCACGACCATCTCGTGTTGTACGCACCAAATCTTCTACATCAAAACTTTTTTCTCCAAAAAATAGATCGCCGCCTTGTTGCTCTATTTCTATTATTTTTCTAAGAATTGCACCTGTAGACGCTGTACTTATTCTTCCATAAGCTTCTTTAAATTCTTCTTTACCTTCATCGGTAGCGTATTGTAAAATCTTTTTAAAATCTTTTAAGTCAAGTAAGGGTAATTTGTTATCATCGCAGTATTTAAAAATTACAGCAACGATACCAGCTTGGGTTTCTGTTAAATCTAAAATTCTTGAGATTAGAACAGGACCAAACTCACTAATAGTTGCACGAAGTCTTACACCATCTTGCTCAGAAAGGCTCATGATTTCAACAGGAAAACTTTTTGGTTCAAAAGTTAATCCTATTTTTTCCATACGTTCGTCAATTTTAGGATGACCAGGACTTGGTTGCGCAATACCGCTTAAGTCACCTTTTATGTCCATTAGTAAAACAGGTACGCCTTTTTCGCTTAAATTTTCGGCTAAGACTTGAAGTGTTTTTGTTTTACCTGTCCCCGTTGCTCCTGCAATTAAACCATGTCTATTCATGGTTTTTAGAGGTACGTTTACATAAGCGTTTTGTAAAGTCTGTCCATTTAAGATAGCAGATCCTAATGTGATAAAATCACCTTTACAGGTGTTTCCGTTGACAATGTGATTAAAAAATTCTTCTTGATTACCCATAGTACTAAATTTGGATAAAAGTAAAGGAAAAAACAAGAAGAAAAAAATAAGCTAATAAGCAAATATTAACAGTTTATAAGGCTTTATTAGTCCAGTTTGGTGATGCCTATATTTGCAAATCTAGCGTTAATAGTAGTGCCGTTATTATTAATTACATATCTAATAGTTACAACATCATTTGCGTTTACTGGATACATAATAGCGCCGCTTGTTCCCCAATAATCAGTGCTTTGTAAAGTTGCAACACCTCTGTTTAAATAACCAACTAAAGTGTTGTTTACTTCTAGAGCTAAAATGTATTTAGTGTTTCCGTTAGGCATATTAGGTGAAGATAATGAAGCTGTAAATAAATAATTTCCAGCTTGAGAAATCTCTATTGTACCATTGCCAGTAACATTAAATACTTCTGAATTATTTGAGATAACATCTGCTGTACCTATTGGAAAGTTTACATAAGTGTTATTTGGTGTGGCTAAAGCATTATTGTTATTAGGAAAGTTTCTGTTAATAATCAATGTACGACTAGATTGTGGAGACCAGACATTATTTTTAAATACATAATAAGAACTTGTTGTTGTATTATATACCATAGCTCCTTCTAGAGGCGTAGGTATAGCGTTCATTTCTGTACTAGTCATTCTTGGTGGTACAAAAGCACCAGTTGTGCTATCTATTTGCAGAACAGATCCATCATCAGGAGTAGAGGTGTTTATTCCTACTTGAGAAAAGGATAAAGTGAAATTAATTGTAAAAAATAATATAATAAGAAAAGATTTCATTGCTATTAATCTATTTGGAGGGATTTATTTATAGTATTTTTTCTATATAAAAATTAGTGCTACCTGATGATCTTAGGTTAACAGTACCAGTGTTTCCTGTTCTTAAAATATCTATACTAATAACATCGCCAGCGTTAACTTGTATAACTTCATTCAGGTTTAAAGTCGTTTCTTCATGACCGTTAGCTCTTCTCATGTATCCAGTAGAAGAAAACGATCCTACTTGAGTGCCATTTACAGAAATATACATTTCTGGAGCTTTTCTTGCACTATTACTGGTTGATATAATACTTGCATTAACTAGTATTTCATATCTTCCGGTTTCATTAACAGTTACTGTATGATTTACATTGTCTATAACGTAAAGAGAAGTATTATCGTTCCATTCTGCAAGCCCAAAAACAGGTAAATGTATAGATGTATTATTATTAACATTAGTTGTTACATCTACATTGCTGTATTTGGTAGATTGGCCAGGAGATGCTGTTGACGTTGCTGTAATACTTAATGCTTCCCAATTAGGTGTTGCGGATGTATTAGTATTGATTTGAATTTCATCACTATCCGTGTTGTAAATAATCAAACCATTTGCAGGATTTAAAATAGCATCTCTTTCGGCACTAGTTAACCTTGGTAAAAGAATACCTTTTTCATTACTGTTAATGTCTAAAATTGCAGATTGATCAGGGTTTGAAGTATTTATTCCTACTTGGGCAAATACAAATGATGATAAACAAATAAAGACAATTTGAAAAAATATTTTTTTCATAATTTCCTTATTTGTAGGCTTCAAAAATAACAACTAAATTATCTGCATATCGATCTACATTAATAGTAAAACCGTCAGCATTAAAGCTTACAATTGAAGCAGAAGTTATACCTAAACTATCACCATTTTGGTTTGAATATCTAATCCCGATACAGTGTGAGCTAGAAGAAAATCTTGAAATATCATTAATAGAGTTACCAGATCCACCGACATAAATCATCTGTTGGTCTATAATACTGTTATAATTTGTGACATAACCATTCATAGATCCAAAAGCATTAGAAATTCCACTATTATTATTACCTGTTCCGTTGTCAGAATTCAAATTATAAGTTTCAACATTAGCATGAGCTGTAAATTTTACTTGAGAAGGCTCAAAAGGTAAACCAGAAATGGTAACATTACCTGTACCTGTAATTCTAAATTTACCAAAATGAGATGTTCTTCCTAAATAAACACCATTGTCAGATCCACTAGTTAATTGGTTACCAGCATCTGTACTTACACTTGGATTATTGTTTACAGATGTCCAAATAGGAGCAGTACTTATTCCTATATTAAATTGAAGTTTGTTATCATCAGTATTAAAGATGATAAGTCCGTTAGCAGGGTTTGCAATTGCATCTCTTTCTGCAGAAGTCATTCTAGGAAATAATACACCTTTATCAGAACTTTCAATGTCTAAAATTGAAGAATTATCTGGATTTGAGGTGTTTATTCCAACTTGAGAGAAAGATAAAACTGAAGTTAGTAAAACTAAAACTAGGATGTTAATTTTTTTCATGACTATTAATTTACGCTTGTAAAAATAAACTTACATATTCCTTTTACGAAATTACAAGCCCCTTGGTTTCAGGTTTTTCGTTGATTTGTAAGAATAATTAGATAAAATGTTGATTAAGCAAAAATCTTCAAGAGATATTTAGCTATTTGTCTTACTTTTGCACGCTATGAAGCAAGAGATTCAAGATTTAGTAAACAAAGGTTTAATGCTTCCGTTAATGGAAGAATTTTATACCATACAAGGAGAAGGATATCATAAAGGCACAGCAGCTTACTTTGTAAGAATAGGTGGTTGTGATGTTGGTTGTCACTGGTGTGATGTTAAAGAAAGTTGGATTGCAGATCTACATCCACCTACAAAAACTGAGACTATTGTTGCTAATGCAAAAAAATATAGTGATACAGTAGTTGTTACAGGAGGAGAACCATTAACTTGGGACATGACAGAGCTTACAAAACAATTAAAGCAAGAAGGTTGTAAGATTCATATTGAAACATCAGGTGCTTATGAGCTAACAGGACAATGGGATTGGATATGTTTATCTCCAAAAAAGATGAAATTACCTACAAAAAAAGTTTACGAAAAAGCAGACGAGTTAAAAGTTATAATTTACAATAAAGATGACTTTAAATTTGCAGAAGAACAAGCCGCTAAAGTCAACGATAACTGCATTTTATACATGCAACCAGAATGGAGTAAAAGAGATAAAATGATACCATTAATTGTAGATTACGTAATGGCAAATCCTAAATGGAAAGTGTCATTGCAAACACATAAGTATCTCAATATCCCTTAAAATTAGTAACTTAGCAGCATGCTATTAATCATAATGTATATTATTAAGTGTGTAAATGTAATACAATATGATTAGAAATCACTACAACGAAAAATGGAAAGACATTGTTTTTGATAATGATATTTCCGAACAAATGACATTTAAAATATCTAACTACGGTAGACTAATAAAAGTAGTTAACGGTGAAGATGTTTTAATAGAAAAACAGTATTCTATAAACGGTTATAATACAGTATCTGTTGTTAAAAAGAAAGGGACAAAAACAGCAAGATACATCCATAAAATTGTAGCTCAACATTTTTTAGAAAAACCTGAAGATGCTAAGTATGTTATTCATTTAGATTATAACAAAATGAATAATAAAGTAGAAAACCTAAAATGGGCAACTAAACGAGAAAAAGAACTTCACCAATTCAAAAATCCCGATTACATTGCAAAAAATAGTGTTATCAAATACTCTAAGCTAACAGAAACACAAGCTATGCGCTTAAAGAAAAAACTATTAGATCCTAATAGGCGTACACGTTTAAAAATTCTAGCTAAGCAGTTTGGTGTTTCAGAAATGCAATTGCATCGTATAAAAACTGGTGAAAATTGGGGACATCTAAAAGTTTAATTTATTTAAACTCACACATTTTAACTAAAAAATGAAATAGTCTATCTTAAAATTTCATTTTTTATCAATTTTTTAAATTGAAATTACATTTTGTAAGCATAATAAGTATTTGTGTTTTAATACTGAAACATAAAACTAATATTTGTTATATCAATTAGTAATTAACGAATTTAAAATATTAAGATTATGTGTGGAATAGTATGTGCTTTCGATTTAAAGCAGAAAAGCGAAGATTTAAGACCTCAAATATTAGAAATGTCTAAAACTATTCGTCATCGTGGACCAGATTGGTCTGGTATATACAGTGACGATAAAGCTATTTTGGCACACGAACGTTTAGCTATTGTAGATCCAGCATCAGGAAAACAACCATTGTTTAGTCCTGATAAAAAACTGGTTTTGGCAGCTAATGGCGAAATCTACAACCATAGAGAGTTACGTAAGCAATTTGACGGTAAGTATAACTTTCAGACCGAAAGTGATTGCGAAGTTATCTTAGCACTTTATAAAGAAAAAGGAGTCGATTTTGTAGACGAAATGAACGGAATATTTGGTTTTGCAATTTATGATGTTGACAAAGACGAATATTTTATAGCAAGAGACCACATGGGGATTATTCCATTGTATATAGGTTGGGATCAAAACGGAACCTTTTATGTGGCTTCAGAATTAAAAGCTTTAGAAGGTATCTGCACTAAAATAGAATTATTTCCTCCTGGTCATTACATGTCAAGTAAAGATGGCGAGTTTGTTAAATGGTGGAATAGAGATTGGAGAGACTACGATAACGTAAAAGATAACGAAACTAGTATAACAAAAGTAAAAGAAGCTTTAGAAGCTGCTGTAAAAAGACAGTTAATGAGCGATGTGCCTTATGGAGTTTTATTATCTGGTGGATTGGATAGTTCTGTAACTTCTGCAATTGCAAAAAAATATGCACAATTACGTGTAGAGAGTGATGATAAACAAGCAGCATGGTATCCGCAACTACATAGTTTTTCTGTTGGATTAGAAGGCTCTCCAGATTTAGCAGCAGCACAAAAAGTAGCAGACCATATTGGTACTGTACATCACGAAATTAAATTCACAATTCAAGAAGGTTTAGATGCCATAAAAGATGTGATTTATAACATAGAAACCTACGATATTACCACTATTCGCTCTTCAACACCAATGTGTTTAATGGCAAGAGTAATTAAATCTATGGGAATCAAAATGGTACTTTCGGGTGAAGGAGCAGACGAGATTTTTGGTGGTTATTTATACTTCCATAAAGCACCAAATGCAAAAGAGTTTCATGAAGAAACTGTTCGCAAAATAGACAAATTACATATGTATGATTGTTTGCGAGCAAACAAAAGTTTAGCTGCTTGGGGTATTGAAGGACGTGTTCCATTTTTAGATAAAGAATTTATGGACGTAGCGATGAGTTTAAATCCAAAAGACAAAATGATTAATGGAGAACGTATGGAAAAATGGATTATCCGTAAAGCATTTGAAGATATGTTACCAGAAAGCGTTGCGTGGAGACAAAAAGAACAATTTAGTGACGGTGTTGGTTACAGCTGGATAGATACTTTAAAAGAAGTAGTAGAAAGAGAAGTAAGTGACGAGCAGATGGAAAATGCAAAATACCGTTTCCCAATCCAAACACCGCAAAACAAAGAAGAGTTTTATTATCGTTCTATTTTTGAAGAACACTTCCCAAGTGATGCTGCAGCATTAAGTGTACCACAAGAGGCAAGCGTAGCATGTAGTACAGCAACAGCTTTAGAATGGGATGAAGCATTTAAAAAAATGAATGAACCATCAGGAAGAGCAATAGCAAACGTTCACAACTCAGCATATTAATAAATAAAAGTATAGAATATTAATTATTTTTAGCTCCAAAATCTCGCTTCTGCGGGATTTTGTGTTTTTTTGAAAAAAATGAAATAAAAAAAATGACTAAAATCCATTTTAAGACACTTTTTAGTGCTTTTAAGACGTTTTTAGGTTTTTAACAATTGTTGATAATTTTAAGGCTAAGTAGATAAAAAAGCTTGAAAAAGGGCTTTTATTTCGTATATTTGTTTGTACTCATAAGAGGCGCTAAAGCGTCTTTTTTTATGTGTATAACTTTCTTTCAAAAAGAAAATTAAAAAGCAAATAACTAATAATTCGATATATGAGCGAAGAAAATAAAAAACAGTATTCCGCAGACAGTATTCAGGCATTAGAAGGAATGGAGCACGTACGTATGCGTCCTTCAATGTATATTGGAGATGTTGGAGTACGAGGTTTACACCACCTAGTATACGAGGTTGTGGACAACTCGATTGATGAGGCTTTAGCAGGACACTGTAACAATATTACAGTAACTATTAACGAAGACAATTCTATTACAACAGAAGATGACGGACGTGGTATTCCTGTAGATATTCATAAAAAAGAAGGAATTTCTGCATTAGAAGTTGTAATGACCAAAATTGGAGCTGGTGGTAAGTTTGATAAAGACTCATACAAAGTATCAGGTGGTTTACATGGTGTTGGTGTAAGTTGTGTTAACGCGTTATCAGAACACTTAAAAGCAACAGTACATCGTGATGGTAAGATTTGGGAGCAAGAATACGAAAGAGGAAAAACACTTTACCCTGTAAAAGCTGTTGGAGATACAGATAAAAGAGGTACAATTGTAACCTTTAAACCAGATCCAGAAATATTTAAGCAAACATTAGAGTATAGTTATGATACTTTAGCTAGTCGTTTACGTGAGTTGGCTTACTTAAATAAAGGAATAACTATCCATTTAATAGATAAACGTGCCAAAAAAGAAGATGGTAATTTTGAAGGAGAAACATTTCATTCAGAAGAAGGCCTTAAAGAGTTTATCAAGTTTTTAGATGGAAATAGAGAGCCTTTAATGCAAGAAGCTATCTCTTTTGAAGGAGAAAAAAATGGAGTGCCTGTTGAGGTAGCCATGATTTACAACACAAGTTATGCCGAAAACTTACACTCTTACGTAAATAATATTAATACACACGAAGGTGGTACACATTTATCAGGTTTTCGTCGTGGATTAACACATACCCTAAAAAAATATGCTGATGAATCTGGAATGTTGGATAAATTAAAATTTGACATTGCAGGTGATGATTTCCGTGAAGGACTTACAGCTATTGTTTCTGTTAAAGTAGCAGAACCACAATTTGAAGGTCAAACAAAAACAAAATTAGGTAACCGTGAAGTTTCTGCATCTGTAAGTCAAGCAGTGTCAGAAATGTTAACCGATTATCTAGAAGAACATCCAGATACAGCCAAGACCATAGTGCAAAAAGTGATTTTAGCAGCTCAAGCACGTCACGCTGCTCAAAAAGCGCGCGAAATGGTACAGCGTAAAACAGTAATGAGCATTGGTGGATTACCTGGTAAATTATCAGACTGTTCAGAGCAAGATCCAGCACAATGTGAAGTGTTTCTTGTTGAGGGAGATTCGGCAGGTGGTACTGCAAAACAAGGAAGAGATAGAAAGTTTCAAGCTATTCTACCATTAAGAGGTAAAATCTTAAACGTAGAAAAAGCAATGACACATAAAGTTTTTGAAAACGAAGAAATTAAAAACATTTTCACAGCTTTAGGTGTAACTATAGGTACAGAAGAAGATAGTAAAGCTTTAAACCTTTCTAAATTAAGATATCATAAGATTGTAATTATGTGTGATGCCGATATTGATGGTAGTCACATTGCAACATTAATCTTAACATTTTTCTTTAGATACATGAAAGAATTAATCGAAGCTGGTCACGTATACATAGCAACACCGCCACTTTACTTAATTAAAAAAGGTGCTAAGAAACAATATGCTTGGAATGATAAAGAACGTGATGCAATCGTTAAAGAATTTGGAGAATCTTCAAAAATCCAAAGATATAAAGGTCTTGGAGAGATGAATGCAGAACAACTTTGGGATACAACAATGAATCCAGAATTTAGAACATTACGTCTAGTGCAAATAGATAATGGTACAGAAGCAGATCGAGTATTTTCTATGCTAATGGGAGATGAAGTTCCGCCACGTAGAGAATTTATAGAGAAGAATGCTATTTATGCAAATATAGATGCTTAATTAGATATTTAAATGAATATTAAAAACACCTGAAAATTATATTTCAGGTGTTTTTTTTGTTTTATACAAAATAATTTTCTGTAGAAGTTAACAGATTAGTTTTAAGCTTAATTTAACCTAATATTTTGATGTTTTCGGTTAATTCTTCGGGTTAAATTGTTAAATTTGTAGGATAAATTAATTAACACAATTAAAAATATATAACATGAAAGTAACAGTAGTTGGTGCAGGTGCAGTTGGTGCAAGTTGTGCAGAGTATATTGCTATTAAAAACTTCGCTTCAGAAGTTGTTTTATTAGACATTAAAGAAGGTTTTGCAGAAGGTAAAGCAATGGATTTAATGCAAACAGCATCTTTAAATGGTTTTGATACAAAAATTACAGGTGTAACAAACGATTATTCTAAAACAGCAGATAGTGATATTTGTGTAATTACATCAGGTATACCTCGTAAGCCAGGTATGACTCGTGAAGAGTTAATAGGCATCAATGCTGGTATTGTTAAATCTGTATCTTCTAGTCTTATAGAGCAATCTCCTAATACGATTATAATTGTAGTTAGTAACCCAATGGATACTATGACTTACTTAGTACACAAAACTACAGATTTACCAAAAAACAGAATTATCGGTATGGGTGGAGCTTTAGATTCTGCACGTTTCAAGTATAGACTAGCAGAAGCTTTAGAGTGTCCAATTAGCGATGTAGACGGTATGGTAATAGGTGGGCATTCAGATAAAGGTATGGTGCCATTAACATCTCATGCTACAAGAAATAGTATTAAGGTTTCAGAATTTATTTCAGAAGAAAGATTAAATCAAGTAAAAGAAGATACTAAAGTAGGAGGAGCAACATTAACAAAGTTATTAGGGACTTCTGCATGGTATGCACCAGGAGCAGCTGTATCTGGATTAGTTCAAGCAATTGCTTGTGACCAAAAGAAAATGTTCCCATGTTCAACTTTATTAGATGGAGAATACGGATTAAATGACTTATGTATTGGTGTGCCAGTAATTTTAGGACGCAACGGAATTGAAAAAGTTGTAGAGATTGAACTTAGCGATGCAGAAAAAGCACATATGAAAGAAAGTGCAGAAGGTGTGTCTAAAACTAATGGTTTATTAGAATTATAAGATTTTATTAAATAATACAACTAAGCCTCATAAAGTTTTTACTTTATGAGGCTTTTTTATTTTATAAAATCTGTATTAATTAAAAACAATTTCAGTACATTACAACATTCAATAATTAAAAATAAAATAATGAAAAAATTAATTTTTATACTTCTAGCATCATTCAGTTTAGTAAGTGTTGCTCAAGAAGAATTAAAAGAAGGAGTAATCTCTTCAAAAATGACAATGTCTAGTGATAATGCAGAGATGAACTCGCAATTACAAATGATGGGCGAAACTAAAATTACGACATATTTTACAGAAGATAGAGTAAGAGCAGAAACTAGTAGCCCAATGTCTGGTGAGTCTATTACAATAGTAGATAAGGAAAAAGAAAAAGTTTTAACCTTAATAAGCTCTCCAATGTACGGTAAAAAATATACAATGACCGATTATGAAGCACCAGAAGACTTAGGCGATGATATTAAAATTACTAAAGGAGATCAAACAAAAACTATTTTAGGATATGATTGCCAACAATACAATGTAACAATGAAGGCTGATGGTGTAGATATGACTATGGAGATATTTGCTACAGATCAAATTAAAGCTCAGACTCAAGAAACGTCTCAGTTTGGAGACGAGTTAGATGGTTTTCCTTTATTTATGAAAATAAACGTACTTCAGCAAGGTATGAAAATGACCTTGTTGTACGATGTTACAGAAGTTAAAAGCGAGGCTGTTCCAAATGAGTTATTTAATTTAACTCCACCAGAAGGTTATTCTAAAATGGAGGATCAGTAAAGATTTGTTTTATAAAATTTAAATAAAAAAGAGTAACATTCGTTGCTCTTTTTTATTTGTAAAAAACCTCAAAATCAGCCTTTTTAAAGACTTAATTTTTTATATTTGGCACTTATGAAAACAAAATGGTACATCAGTGCTCTAATTGTTGTTCTAGCTGTATTTGGAGTTTTACAAAACCAAGCTTCTTTACCAAATCAAGAAGTACATATTCGTTTTGAAGATCAAACAGTAACGTTAGAACAATCAGAACAAACAATTGCTTTAATACAAGAGCAATTGCAGGCTATTGATGTTACTAATATAGTTGTAGAAAAGGACGCTAATGACCAATTAAAAATAAGTTATCACAGTAACTTAGATGTTGTTGTTATTAAGTCTTTACTTTCAAAAGCATTACAGATAGAGATAGCATCAAGCTATTTAAATTTAGAAGAAAATCAAAGTAATCTACCTAAAAAAACTAGCAAAAAAGGATTTGATTTTGATGTTTATGAGATTAAAACGTCTTCAAAAAATCAAAATAATTCTGCTGGAAAAAGTATAATTGTAACTAAGCAAGATTACGATCGTTCTTCTAATACAAATCTTCCGTTTTACTTAGATGCTTTTGTAGCAATCGATTTTCTTAATATTTCGGTTTTAAAACAAAACTTTTCAAGTCAATATCATTTGACTTTTAGTAATAAAACTTACACTATACCAGAGGTTAGAGCAGGACCTTTTTCATTTCAATCTTAATAAAAAAAGGAATTCAACCTTTACAAGCTTTTAGCTAAAAAATCATTTTAAACATTATAATTGTCAATTATTAAGGGAAAAATTATATTTGCCCGATTTATAAAATTGACCAAAAATTAACAAACAATGCAAAACAAAGGATTAATAAAACTATTTGCAGTTTTATTTGGATTGGTAAGTATTTACCAGCTGTCTTTCACATTTAAAAATAATGCGGTAGAGAGCGAAGCTACACAGATAGCAGAACAAAAAATAGATGCGTCTGCAGAGGATCGTAGCGCAAAAGTAAACGAATATGCAGCAAGATATTTAGACTCTTTAGCAACATCTAAAGAAAGTGTTTTCTTAGGAAGTGATTATTCTGAAGTTAAAGAAAATTCAATGAAGTTAGGTCTTGACCTTAAAGGAGGTTTAGAAGCTATCTTACAAATTTCTGTAAAAGACATCTTAATTGGTCTTGCAGACGGAAGTACAGATCCAACTTTTAGAAAAGCATTAGATGATGCAGATGAAATTCAGAAAAATAGCCAAAATACATATTTAGAAGATTTCTTTGTTGCTTTTGACGCTATCAAAGGAGATAAAAAATTAGCATCTCCAGATATCTTTGCAACACGTTCTTTAGTAGGTGAGATTGATCTTAATATGTCTGATGACGAAACTAAAGTAGTTTTAGAAACAAAAATAGACGAGTCTATTGTTTCTGCTTTTGAAGTATTACGTAAGCGTATTGACGAGTTTGGTGTAACGTCTCCAAATATACAACGTTTAGGTAACTCTGGTCGTGTATTATTAGAATTACCAGGTGTTAAAGATGTAGAAAGAGCTACAGATTTAATAACAACAACAGCACAATTAGAGTTTTGGTATGGTTCAAACTCTCAATTATTTAGTCAATTTTTACTTGATGCTAATGAAGTATTGAAAGCAAAAGAAGGAGAAGCTAAAGCAGATCAAGCAACTGCAGATCAAGAAGAGATGACTGATGAGGAAAAAGCTATTGCAGACCTAACAGGAGAAGAAGATGAAACAGTTGTAGAAAACAATCCTTTATTAGACCTTTTTGTTGGTCCTGGTTTTGGGGCAACTTTAGCACAAGTTAGAGTAGAAGATAAAGAGCAAGTAGCTAAACTTTTAGCTATGCCAGAGGTAAGAGCAAAATTACCTGCAGAGTTACGTTACACAAAATTTGTATTTGGTAAAGCAACAGAAGATAGCGAAGTTGTAGACTTATATGTTTTACAAGGTAATAGAGATGGAGAGCCACCATTAAGTGGTGCAGTAGTTACAGACGCGCGTCAAACTTACAATCAAGCAAACAAAGTTGTTGTAAGTATGCAAATGAACAGTAAAGGAGCTAAGATTTGGGAAGAAATGACCGGAGAAGCTTACAAAACTCAAGGTCAAATTGCAGTGGTTTTAGATAACACAGTATACTCTGCACCAACAGCTTCTAACGGAGCAATTGCTGGAGGTAGTACAGAAATTTCTGGAGACTTTACTTTAAGAGAAGCAACAGATTTAGCAAACGTTTTACGTGCTGGTAAATTACCTGCAAAAGCAGATATTATTCAAAGTAGTATAGTTGGTCCTTCTTTAGGTCAAGAAGCTATTGATAGTGGTACAATGTCTTTTGGTATTGCTTTAGCTTTAGTGTTATTATGGATGGTTTTCTATTATGGTAAAGCTGGTATATTCTCAGACATCGCAATGTTATTCAATATCTTATTAATCTTCGGGATTTTATCGGGTATTGGTGCAGTGTTAACGTTACCTGGTATTGCTGGTATCGTATTAACAATAGGTATGTCGGTAGATGCTAACGTACTTATTTTTGAACGTATTAGAGAAGAATTAAGTAAAGGTAAAGATCAAAAATCTGCAATTAATGACGGATTTAGTAACGCTTTATCATCAATCTTAGATGCTAACATAACTACAGGTTTAACAGCATTAATCTTATTTGTGTTTGGTACAGGACCAATTAAAGGGTTTGCAACTACATTATTAATTGGTATTGGTACATCTTTATTTACAGCAATTTTTATTACAAGATTATTAATTGACTGGTATGTAAATAAAGGCGGTAAATTAGATTTCTCTACAGGTGTAACTAAAAACTTGTTCAGAAATATTAATATCGAATTCCTTAAAAAGCGTAAAGTAGCTTACATTATTTCAGGAGCTTTATTAATAGTAAGTTTAGGGTCTTTATTTACTAATGGGTTAGATCAAGGTATTGACTTTGTTGGAGGACGTACTACGCAAGTGCGTTTTGCAGAGCCAGTTAGCGCTGTTGAGGTAGAAGAGGCTTTAGCAACACCAGAAGTGTTTGGAAGTGCATCTGTAAAAACTGTAGGAGACGAGAATAACTTAAAAATCTCTACAAAATATAAGATTAACGAAACTGCTAACGAAGTAGACGAAGAAGTAAGAGAAAAACTATACAACGCGTTACAGCCTTATTTAAACGGTCAATCTTTTGAAGAGTTTAAAGACCTTTCTAAAGCAGACAAGCAAATAGGTATTATGGATCAATACAAAGTAAGTCCATCAATCGCAGATGATATTAAACAAGCATCTTTCTGGGCTGTATTAGGATCTTTAGTAGTGGTATTCTTATATATCTTATTCCGTTTTAAAAGATGGCAATTCTCTCTTGGTGCAGTAGCGGCTGTTTTCCATGATGTTATTATTGTATTAGGTGTATTCTCATTAACATACAAGTTTATGCCATTCTCAATGGAAATTGATCAAGCATTTATTGCAGCAATTCTTACCGTAATCGGTTACTCGTTAAACGATACCGTGGTTGTATTTGACCGTATCCGTGAGTTCTTTAACGAGCATACCAATTGGCCATTTACAGAAGTAATTGACAAATCATTAAGCAGTACATTAAGCCGTACATTAAATACCTCTTTAACTACATTAGTAGTATTATTAGCTATCTTTATTTTTGGTGGCGAATCTATTAGAGGATTTATGTTTGCCTTAATCGTAGGTGTAATTGTAGGTACATATTCATCATTATTTATCGCAACACCAATCATGTTTGATACTGCTAAAAAAGGAGGCGCAGCAGACGCTTTAAAAAAGAAAGAAGAAGTAATTGATGAAACTGTTGTAAAATAGTCCTTCAAACTCCAAATAATAAAAAAGCCTTTTTGCATTAGTAAAAAGGCTTTTTTTATGCAATTACTTTGGGCGTTACCCACTTTTGCTTTAGGGCAAAAGTGCGTCGGGCTTTCGCTAGTCGCAATCAAAGATGTGCTCCAACAATAGCTCAATCCCTAACGCATAGATCAACTTAATCTTAAGCCTAATAAATATAAATTAAAAATCAATTAATTAATAAACCTGCGTTAATTCTATTTATAACTAAAGCATAAATACTATATTTACAATCGCAAAAAAAATAGTATGTACGCATTAAAATTTGACTGGAATCCAATAACAGGAATAGATATAGCAGGAAACTTCAAAATTCATTTTTATAGTTTAATGTGGATTATAGCATTTGTTTTAGGACATAAAATAATGAGCTATATCTTTAAGCGCGAAAAAATAAAATTAGAATATCTTGATCCTTTATTTATTTACACAGTTTTAGCTACTATGTTAGGTGCAAGATTAGGTCATGTTATATTTTACCAACCAGAACTATTTAGTCAAGATTTTTTAAGCATTTTTCTACCAATACGCACCAAACCAGAATTCGAGTTTACAGGCTTTCAAGGGTTAGCAAGTCACGGTGCAGCAATAGGTATTATTATAGGTATGTATTTATACCGTAAAAAATATAAATACAAATCATTAATGTGGATTTTAGATCGTATTGTAATACCTGTAGCTTCTGGAGCTATATTTATTAGAATAGGTAATTTTATAAATTCAGAAATTATTGGTAAAGTAACAGACTCTAGCTTAGGTGTACGCTTTGTGCAAGACTATTATCACAAGTCAGAAATTGTAAAGCTAACAGGTATTCAAGACGTAAAAAAAGCTTACGCAGCAGTAACAGATAACCCAAAATTTGCCACTCTTTTAGAAGCTGTTCCGTATCGCCACGCTGCTCAGTTATATGAGTCTTTTAGTTATATTTTTGTGTTTTTAATTCTGTTATATTTTTATTTAAAAACTAATAAAGGAGAACAACGTGGTTTCTTATTTGGTCTGTTTTTAGTATTGCTTTGGACAGTAAGATTTTTTGTAGAGTTTGTAAAAGAAGCCCAAAATCCAGAACGTGCAGATTGGTTGTTAAATACAGGACAATTATTAAGTATTCCGTTTATACTTATAGGCTTATATTTTATGTTCACTTTTAAACCAAAAAAAACTAATATCTAATGAGATTTTACAAGCCACTAATTGTAATTATAGTTTTTGCTATTTGTATTACTTCATGTAAAGATGAAAAGAAAATAATAGAGCAAGTTAAAGTTGAATTTAAAAAAGAAGGAGAACTAACTTTCTTTAAAGGTACAACAGATACCATAATTAAAATCTTTGATATAGAGATAGCAAAAACTCCTTACCAAATCCAAACAGGCTTAATGTATCGCGACGGAATGGAAGATAACCAAGGTATGTTATTTGTGTTTCCTGATGTGAGAGAACGTAGTTTTTACATGAAAAACACACGTTTTCCTTTAGATTTAATTTTTATAGATCACAATAAGCGTATTGTTAGTTTTCAAGAAAACGCTCAACCTTTTGATGAGTCATCTTTACCGTCACAAACAAAAGCTCAATTTGTATTAGAGGTTAATGCTGGTGTTGCAGAAAAATTATTGCTTGAAGTTGGTGATAAAATGGACTATTACGAATATAGAATTGTAAAAGATACTATACCTTTTAAGCAATAGGTTAATTTTATATAGAGTAGTTATTCTTTTTCTTTTTTTGGAGGTACTGGATCAAACCCTTTACCACCAAAAGGATGACAGCTAAAAATTCTTTTTATACTTAACCAGCCACCTTTTATTAACCCATGTGTTATCAAAGCTTCCTTAGTGTAATGTGAGCATGTTGGTTGATATCTACAAGTATTTGGTGTAAATGGAGATATAAAAGTTTGATAGACTTTTATAAGAAATAAAAAAGGTTTGATAATCAGTTTTTTCATTGTTAAAAATGAAAAATCCTCTCATGTAGAGAGGATTTAATATTAATTTGTAGTAAAGGTTGTACCGTCTTTACCATCTTTAAGTTTTATGCCTACTTCGGCTAATTCGTCTCTAATTTTATCACTTAAAGCAAAGTCTTTATTAGCTCTTGCTTCTTGACGTAATTTTATTAAAAGCTCTACAGTTCCCGATAGTTTGTCAGTACCTGTATTAGTTTGAATAGTATCGTCTTTTAATCCTAAAATATCAAAAGTGAAATCGTTAATGGTTTTTGTAAGCGTCTCTAAATCTTCTTTAGTTATTGTTACTGTACCATCTTTTATTTGATTGATATATTTTACAGCTTCAAAAAGGTTGGCTATTAAAATTGGTGTGTTAAAATCGTCATTCATAGCATCAAAACACTTTTGTTTCCAAGCATTAATATCGATGCTACTTTTATCAGAAGTTTTTAATTCTGATAAAGACTTAACAGCTTCCATTAATCTGTTATATCCTTTTTCTGCAGCTAATAAACCATCGTTTGTAAAATCTAAAACACTTCTATAATGTGCTTGTAGCATAAAGAAACGAGCAACGCTTGGTGTAAATGCTTTAGTAATATGTGGGTTGTCTCCTGTAAAAATTTCATTTGGTAAAATAAAATTGCCGGTTGACTTTGCCATTTTTTTACCATTCATGATTAGCATGTTAGCATGCATCCAATAGTTAACTGGAGATTTTCCTTTTGCTGCTTGGTTTTGAGCAATTTCGCACTCGTGGTGTGGGAATTTTAAATCCATTCCGCCACCATGTATATCAAAATGTTCGCCTAAATATTTAGTGCTCATAGCTGTACACTCTAAGTGCCAACCAGGAAAACCATCACTCCAAGGAGATGGCCAACGCATAATGTGAGCAGGTTCTGCTTTTTTCCAAAGTGCAAAATCTTGAGGGTTTTTCTTATCAGATTGCCCATCAAGTTCACGTGTGTTGTGTATTAGGTCTTCAAGTTTACGCTTACTTAAAATTCCGTATTCATTACTTTCGTTGTACTTATGTACATCAAAATAAACAGAGCCATTTACTTCATAAGCAAAACCATTGTCAATTATTGTTTTAATAAGTTCTATTTGCTCAATAATATGACCTGTTGCAGTTGGTTCTATACTTGGTGGTAAAAAATTAAAAGTATTTAGAATATTATGAAAATCTACTGTGTAACGTTGTACAACTTCCATAGGTTCTATTTCTTCTAAACGTGCTTTTTTAGCAATACGGTCTTCACCAACATCTGCATCATTCTCTAAATGTCCAGCATCTGTAATATTTCGTACATATCTTACTTTGTAACCTAAATATTTTAAATATCTAAAAATAACATCAAAAGACATAAATGTTCTAACGTTACCTAGGTGTACATTACTGTAAACGGTTGGTCCACAAACGTACATACCAACGCTACCTTCATGTATTGATTTAAATTGCTCTTTTTCTCCTGTTAAAGAGTTGTATATTTTAATATTTTGGTTTTGGTAAAGTTGCATGATTGATACTAAAATTTAGTCTCTAATTTGATGTAATCTAAAAATTCGCGTTTAGTTTCTTTGTTTTTAAAAGCGCCTCCAAACTCAGAAGTTACGGTGCTACTTTCAATATCTCTAATACCTCTAGAGTTTACGCATAAATGCTTAGCATCAATAACACATGCTACATCCTCTGTACCTAAAACGTCTTGTAATTCTTTTACTATTTGAATGGTTAAACGTTCTTGTACCTGTGGTCGTTTTGCGTAATAATCTACAATACGATTCATTTTAGAAAGCCCAACTACACTTCCATTAGAAATGTAAGCGACATGAGCGCGTCCTACTATTGGTAACAAATGATGCTCGCAAGTAGAGTATACAGTGATGTTTTTTTCAACCAACATTTCTCCATATTGATATTTGTTATCAAATGTTGATGCGTTAGGTTTTTTATCTGGGTTTAATCCACCAAAAATTTCGTTTACAAACATTTTTGCTACTCGGTTAGGTGTCCCTTTTAGACTGTCGTCTGTTAGGTCTAAACCTAGGGTATTCATTATGTTTGTTACGTCTTTTTTTATACTTTCTATTTTTTCTTTGTCAGAAATTGTAAAAGCATCAGGTCTAAGCGGTGTGTCATGACTTGTGCCTATATGGTTTTCGCCAATAGGATCATTGTTGTCTATGTTTTCTACAGAGTTATCAATCTTCATTTATATAAAAAATGTGATGTTTAAAATAGTTTGCAAAGATAATCAATTATTAAAATCTAATAGTTTAATTAAGGTTAATAATTAGCAAGTTTTAAACTTAATAGCATTGAAAAGTAAATTACATTCTTTAATTAACATAATGTTTATTAAAAATTTCTTAATTTTCCGTCTTAATTTATTATTTCAGAAAATACTATGAGACGTATATTATTGCTAATATCTTTTTTTGCGATTGTTTTTACTGTGCAAAACGTTAATGCTCAAAACAATAGAAAATTAAAAACGCAGCCAGTTAAATATGGAGATAATTTAGAAGCTCCTTTTACTGCAAAAGAATTAGGGATGCTTAAAGAAGTTTATCAAGACAAATTAGAAAAATATGTTTTGAGTAGACCACAAAAAATTAAGGATTTAAAACATTTATTAAGAAATAGATTATTAATTACAAAGCTACCTCATTATAACTCAAAAAGTAAAGTGACTCTACTTTCAACGGTTGGTTTGTTCAATAATTATAATAAAGAGCTTAAAAGAGACCAATCTTTTGATATTAACACATTTAATCCTTTAAAATATAATTTAGAATTTTTTAAAGTTGGTTCTGCGATATACAGAATTGATAATACACAATATTATATTGTTATAAAGGCTCAAAATTTAAAAAAATAATTAGTCGCTAGATTTTACTTTCAAACTACTACAAAATGAAAAAGTTTTTACTTACTATAACTCTATTACTAAATGTTGTCTTTGTGTTTTCTCAAGACATAATTATGCAAACCACAACTGTAAGTCAATGTGGAGGCGTATTTTATGATTCAGGTGGAAGTGCAGGTAACTACGCTAATGATGAAAGTTTTATATTAACTATATGTCCAGATACTGCTGGACAGCAGGTACAATTAGATTTTGTTGCTTTTAGCACCCAAAATGGTACTGATGAAATGACGATTTATGACGGCGATAGCACAGCAGCAAATGCTTTTGGAACATTCTCTGGTGGTGGAGCTTCAGCAAACCCAGGTTTTGTTTCTGCTACACCAAACAATCCAACAGGATGTCTTACTATCGAATTCACATCAGATGCTTCTGCTAATACAACAGGTTGGGAAGCAAATGTATCTTGTTATGAACCATGTCAAACTATTGTTTCGCAATTGGATTCATCTTCACCAGCTCCAAATGGAGATGGATATATAAGAGTTTGTCCAGGAGACCCTATAACATTAAACGGAAGTGCTAACTTTTCTGTAGATGGTACTGGAGCAACGTACGAATGGGATTTAGGAGATGGAAATACAGTTTCTGGTCAAACAGCAACTTTTTCTTACCCTAATCCAGGTGTGTATATTGTGAATTTAAATGTTACAGATACAAATACAGATCCTGATCCATCGGGTTGTAGTAATACCAATTTAATCAATCAAGTTATTCAAGTAAGTACAGAGCCTGACTTTACAGGTACAGCAGCCTCTGCTTCAACAGCATGTTTTGGAGAACAGGTAACCTTAACGGGAGTAGCAAATCAAGTAGAATTTATTAATGATTGTACTCCGCCAGTTAGTGGTACAACATTTTTACCTGATGGTTCAGGAGCAACATACCAAACATGTGTAACAGTTGATTGTTACGAATCTTCATTAACATTAACGGATGTAAATCAAATTGTTGCAATTTGTGTTAACATGGAGCATTCTTATATGGGAGATTTAGATATTAATATTATAAGTCCAAATGGTCAAACAGCTGTGCTTAAAGGTTACCCAGGAGGTAATGGTACATACCTAGGAGGAGCAAATGACGATGGGACTAATACACCAGGTACAGGTGCAGATTACTGTTTCTCTAGTACAGGGACAGTAACTATAGAAAATGGACCAACAATTACTGCTGGTTCTAATCCTCCAAATAATTCTATTACACCAGGAACTTATCTTCCTGAAGGAAATCTATCTGACTTATTAGGAAGTCCTTTAAACGGAGATTGGTGTATAGAAATAATAGATAATTTATCAATTGATAATGGTTATATTTTTTCATGGAGTATCGAGTTTGATCCTACATTACAACCACCAGAATATTCTTTTACACCAGTAACAACATCAGAAGCTTGGGATTCAGACCCTTCTATTGTTAGTACGTCAGGAAATGATATTACTGTTCAGCCTTCTACGCCCGGTCAACATTGTTATACTTACAGAGTTTTAAATGATTTTGGATGTGAATATACAGAGACAGTTTGTATTGATGTTTATCCAGAAGTAGATAATGGAGAACCAGATGATTTATTTATGTGTAATCCAGGAGCGCCACCTTATATTTTTGATTTAACAGAAAATGACACTCCGATATTAGCGCCATCAGCAATTCCTTCAGATTTAGTTATAACTTATCATGAAAGTCAGGCAGACGCAGATGCTGATACTAATCCAATACCAACACCAGATACTTACACGACAACAGCTACTTTAGGTAATCCTCAAACTATCTATGTTAGAGTAGAGTATTTAAATACAGGTTGTTATGAGTCGGAAACGTTTACTTTAAATATTACAGCTCAACCTACAATCAATCCAGCGTCAGATATGGTAGTTTGTGATGATCCGAGTAATGATGGTGTAGAGCCATTTGATTTAGAGAGTCAGACGCCATTTATATTAGGGACACAGGCAGCCTCAGATTATGTAGTGACGTATCATAATAGTTTTGCAGAGGCAGATTCAGACACAAACGCATTAACGAGTCCTTATGTAGGCGGACCAAACGAGCCAATCTATGTAAGAATAGAGGCATCGGGAGATGCGACGTGTTATAGTGCAACTGCGATGCCATTATTTAATTTAATAGTAAATGCCAATGACGATTCAAGTTTTACAGCGACACCAACGTGTGATGGCGCAGTAATGAGTAATGTCGTAACGCCAGGCGGAACCTTTGCATTAACAACAACGGGAGCAATGATAGATTCAGCAACAGGAACAGTAACAGGTGCTGCATCCGGATCCACACATACCGTAACCTATACAACAACAGGTACATGTCCAACGACAACTACGGTAAACTTTACAGTATTAACAACAGACGATCCAACTTTCACGATGCAACCAACGTGTGATGGAGCTGTAGTAGATAGTTCAGTATCATCAGGCGGAACCTATGCTTTTAATCCATTACCAGGCGACGGAGCGCTAATAGATTCAGGTACAGGAACGATTACAAACGGTACATCAGGAGCAACCTATACAGTAGAACATACTACAAGTGGAGTATGTCCAGCATCCACAACAGTAGATGTAACAGTA
>NZ_JAYMEE010000061.1:0-4348 GCF_037029245.1 Mesoflavibacter sp. CH_XMU1422-2
ATCATAACCTTATTCCTCTCTTTGGTTCTTTATGATTAAATGTTAAAGTTAATAGATTGCTAACTTAAGACGTATATAAAAAATTGCTATTTTGTGCTAAATCAAAAGGTCGTTGCACGTTTGCTACATCTGATTTTCCTTCGGAAAATCCTCGCACGCAAACCCGCAACTTTCCATATACAAAACCGTTGGTAGCCATTTGACCACCGACAGAGCAATTTAATAACCATCCGATTTACGGAATCTCGAAGAAGAGAAAATAATATTGTAAATTGACTCTCAAAAGATGGAAATCTGAAAACCAACAGGTCTAAAAAGTGCGGAATAGTCCGCTTGCCGAATTACGAAGACCTAAAAGACGTATAGTTTGGTAACTTAACCGTTAAAAATGATAACGATGAAAAATGTATTTTTTGCTTTAGCATTTATGCTAATTGGAACGTTTGCTTTTGCAAACACAGAAGTAACATCAGAAATTAATATTGATGTGAAAAAAGTTGAAGAATTCCAAAGTCAGGATAATTTTGATTCTTCTATAGAAAGTCAATCTGTAGAAGATTTATCATTTACAAGTGCAATTCAAGTTGAAAACTTTTCAAATGAAGATTATCCTTGTAGATGGAGAGTTTGTACTTACAGAAATGGAGTTCTTGTAGGATGTACAGATTGGACATATGGAGAATGTTTAGATGAGGTTGTAATTGTCGCACAAAGATAAAAATCACCGTATCTAATTAATTTATGCCTGCATTTAAAAAATCATAAATGCAGGCATTTTAAAACAAAACTTGATGAAAAAAACAATATTATTTCTACTAATGTGCTTAGCAATTAATATGTCTTATGCGCAAAAACTAACAATTTGTGGAGAAATTGAATATGCACAATCCACTCATTTTTCTAGAGATTTTTCTAGAGATTTTATATTAAAATTTAATAATAGCAATTCAATATATAAAGAAGCAAATATTTCAAATAAAAAAGAGAAAATTAAACAGACTAATAAAGATGAAGGACAGCAATTAAATAGAGATGTCCCAAGAAATAACCTAAATCCAGAATTTTTTTATAATGATAGAAAGAGCTTCCATTTTATGGAAGTTTGGTTTGATAAAGAATTATTAGTAAAAGAAGATTCTTTAGTTTGGGAATGGAATTTAAAAGATGAGGTAAAAAAAATTGGTGAGTTTAATTGCCAAAAAGCCACAATAAAATTTAGAGGTAGAGAATATACTGCTTGGTTTACCGAAGAAATACCAGTTCCTTTTGGACCTTGGAAATTTCAAGGTCTATCAGGGATTATTCTTGAAGTTTATGACAATGACAGAGTTTTCCATATTGTTGCTAAAAAAGTGAAGATTGAAAAGCAATCAAATTGTGTAATAAAAGTTGACAAATCAAAATTCATATCAGCCCTAACAATTAATCAATACTTAAAAAAGAAAGTTGAGTTAATTAAAGAGGATTTCGCAAAACTTTCAAGTAGACTTCCTAAAGGATATGATGCATTGAAATACGATGAAAATTGCGATGATTGTAGAGAAGAAGTTGAACTATTTGAGAATGACTAAGCAACTACATCTAATAATTATTTTATTTTTCTGTGGAATAAAATTTTGTTTTTCACAAACAATAATTGAAGGTAGCATAAAAAACAGCAATAAGAACCCAATACCTTACGCTAATGTTTTAATAAAAAAAGATAGCATTTTATCTATACTTGATTTTTCGTATTCAGACGAAAGAGGAAGCTATAAGCTAAAAATAGAAAAAGAAGGATATTATAGTTTATCCTTTTCGAGCTTAGGATATGAAACTAAAGTTGTGAAAATTCAAATAAAAAAACCAAAATTAGAAATAACTCAAGATATAATATTGTTTGAAAAACCATTTTCTCTTGATGAAGTAATTATAACATCTGATAAGCCAATAAAAGTAAAAAAAGACACCATAGTGTTTAATGCCAAATTTTTTAGTGTTGGTAATGAACAAACAGTCGAAGATTTGCTCAAAAAAATACCAGGTATAGCAATTGATAATAATGGAACTATAAGAATAGGAAATCAAGAAATTGAAAAATTAATGGTAGACGGTGATGACCTATTTGAAAAAGGGTATAAAATTTTATCCAAAAATATGCCATCACATCCTATTGATAAAATAGAAGTTTTGAACAATTATTCTAATAACAGGTTGTTAAAAGGTATCGAACAAAGTGATAAGGTAGCTTTGAACCTTAAATTAAAAGATGATTTCAAACGTATTTGGTTTGGAAATATTAATTTTGGTTATGGTTTAGTTTCCGAAAATATTTATGATAACAGGTTTAATTTGGCAAATTTTGGAAAGAAGAATAAATATTTTTTTATTGGTAATTTCAATAATACCGGTTACGATGCAACAGGCGATATTGAAAATCTAATTCGTCCTTTTCGAAGTAGAGACGAGCCAGCGTCCGTTGGCGACAATCAAAGTGTATATTCATTATTAAATTTATCGCCAACTAATCTTAATTTCAAAGAAAGTAGAACCAACTTTAATAATGCAGAGTTGGTTTCTTTAAATGCTATTTTTAATCCAACCGAAAAACTAAAAATTAAAACGCTAGGTTTTTTTAATTGGGATGAAACCAATTTTTTTAGAAATTCTACAGATTTTGTTGATGTAAATGGTACAAGCTTTACAAATACAGAAGATTATCAATTACAAAACAATAAGCGTATAGCTTTTGGTAAAATAGATTTAATCTATAACATCTCTAAAACAAAAATGTTAGAGGCCACAACCAAATATAACAATGGCGATTTTAACGACAATTCGAATTTACTATTTAACGGTAATTCTACCATAGAAAATTTACAACATCAAAATACACTTTTTGACCAAAAAATAAGCTACACCAATAAATTTAAAGATAAAAAAGTATTTTTGCTAACAGGTCGTTTTATAGATGAAAAAACACCTCAAAATTATGCTGTAAATCAATTCTTTTATCAAGATTTATTTCCTGCAAATAGTAACGCTAACAATGTAAGTCAACAAAGCACTAATCAAATGCAATTTGCAGGAGTAAATGCACATTTATTAGACCGCAAAGACAATGGACACCTATTAGAATTACAGTTAGGTAATGAATTTAGAAAAGATAGATTAGAAAGCACATTTTCACTTTTAGAAAATAATTCCGTTTTAGAACAGCCAAATGGTTATCAAAACGAAACCAATTATCAGGTCAATGATTTGTACCTTAAAAGTAAATACAGATTAAAAATTAAAGATTTTGGTATTGTTGGCACGATAGATGTCCATCAGCTTTTTAACCGTTTAGAAAACAATAATACAAGTAGTAATCAAAATCCGTTTTTCATCAATCCAAGTTTAGGTTTTGATTGGAAAATAAACGATAAAAATAAAATTACATCTTCTTACTCTTACAACACTACAAACGCAAAAGTTTTAGATGTATTTAGTGATTTTGTTTTAACTGGTTTTCGTTCATTTTCAAAAGGAACAGGCGATTTTAATCAGTTAGACGCTTCGAGTGTAGTTTTTAATTATCAATTAGGTAATTGGAGTGATAGATTTTTTGCCAATACATTTATTCTTTACAGCAAAAATCACGACTTCTTTTCAACAAATACAACAATAGAACAAAACTTTACCCAAGCCGAAAAAATACTGATTAAAGACCGTGAGTTTATAAGTATAAATTCAAAATTAGATTATTACTTCAAGTTCATTTCGTCAAACTTAAAGGTAGATTTAGGCTATACAAAAAGCGAATTCAAGAATATTGTAAATAATTCTAATTTAAGACTGGTAACCTCAAATAACTATAATTATGGTTTAGAACTTCGTTCTGGTTTTAAAGGTATTTTTAATTACCATATTGGCACAAAATGGACAACAACGGAAATAGAAACTACGATAAATAATTCATTTACAGATAATGTAAGTTTTTTAGATTTATCGTTTATTTTTAACAAAAACCTTGATTTTCAATTACAATCCGAACGTTACTATTTTGGAAATTTGCAAACCGATAACACGTATTATTTTTTAGATTTTGATGCACGTTACAAACTCATTGAAAATAAACTAACTTTAGGTATTACTGGTAAAAACCTATTCAATACGGAAAGATTTAGGAATTTTTCAATCAGCGATATTGGAACATCAACAACTGAATATAGATTGTTACCTAGATTTGTACTTTTAAAATTGGAATATAGATTTTGACAATCGAACTGAACAAAAAACGGCTACCAACAAAGAACTGAGGCAATAAACAAGTAAAATATTAATTATTTATTGCTAGAGTACTTCTATGTTCACCATTGTAAGGCAC